>CACWXE010000039.1 GCA_902764715.1 uncultured Ruminococcus sp.
GATATCACTCCCGAAGCGACCAAAGAGGTCATCGAGCGTGAAGCACCGGGGATCGCCGAATATATGCGGCAAAAAAGCATGGAGATCACACCGAGAGGGATGCTGTCGAGAGGCGTCGCGGGGATTCGAGAAACGAGCCTGATCATCAACCTGCCCGGCTCCCCCAAAGGCGCAGCGGAGAATCTGAGCTTCATCCTCCCCCACCTCGGACACGGATTGGATATGCTGAACGGTGTGAAAGAGTGAATCGGCTGAGATTGCCACATCGTCGTCACTCGCTGAGCTTGTGCAGGCTCACCTAACGGCAAGCCTTCGCACCGCGTGGCGGTTCCTCCTCTCCCCACAACTCGGGGAGTTGTGGGGGACCCCATATAGCGATCCCTCGCAATGACTAATAAGGTTGAGATTGCCACGGAACTAATGACCCTCGTAATGACAAATAAGGTTGAGATTGCCACGGGTCTATTGACCCTCGCAATGACAAATTATGTAATGATATGAACTGAGTACAGGACGACAATGATCGTCCTGTTTTTGTTTGGGATTATTATAGTCTGACAACCTTCACTCGGTTGAGATTGCCACGGACTAAAGTCCTCGCAATGACAATTTATATATGTTGATAACTATGTGGAAAACATGTTGATTTATTGAAAAATCAAACAACTTCGTCTTCTTATTAGCTTTCTCATTTCATTTCATTATCATTGTCTTTTCTTTATTCTTTTTCTTTTCTTTCTCTTAGTTAGTTTTGTATAACACAATTAACATTTGTTGAATTTGTTAACATTTGTTGACACTTGTTCCCGGGTATAAAAAGAAACGTCCTCAACTACAGCAGTCAAGGACGGATTCATTCTTTATTACGAAGGTCGGCAACCCTCAGTCTGCAAGACGCAAGCGTCTACAGACAGCTCCCTCAGAAAAGGGAGGCTATTACAGCTTTTCTACGATCGTCTTGGTGTCGCGCGCGATCGCCAGTTCCTCGTTGGTTGCGATAACGGCAACGGGGATAGAGGAATCTTCGGCAGAGATAAACGCGGTATCGCGGGTCTTTGCGTTGACTTCCTTGTTCAGCTTCACGCCGGCAAACGAAAGGTAATCGACGACG
The DNA here is from genome assembly GCA_902764715.1 of uncultured Ruminococcus sp. Lineage (GTDB taxonomy): Bacteria > Bacillota > Clostridia > Oscillospirales > Acutalibacteraceae > Ruminococcoides. Next base: position 1,112 of record CACWXE010000039.1, read on the forward strand.
CCTTCACGCAGAGCAGGCTGATTCTCGCCTAAGCCCGCGGTGAACACGATACCGTCACAGCCGCCCATAGCGACCCAATACTGACCGATGTACTTCGCGATCTGATAATACAGCATCTGATGTACCAGCGCGGCACGGTGATTGCCCTCTTCCTCAGCCTTGGTCACATCACGGTCGTCGCTGGAAATACCGGAGATACCCAAAAGACCGGATTTCTTGTTGAGCAGAGTGTTCATCTCCTGCGGAGTGAAGCCCTCTTTCTCGGCGATAAAGGTGACGACAGAGGGATCGAGACAGCCGGAGCGGGTGCCCATCAGGATACCGTCGAGCGGCGTCAGACCCATAGAGGTATCGATGACCTTACCGTTCTGAACAGCAGTGATGGAAGAACCGTTGCCGATATGGCAGGTGATGAGCTTGAGATCCTTGACGTCCTTGCCCATCAGATCCGCCATCGCGCCGGATACAAAGCGGTGAGAGGTGCCGTGAGCGCCGTAACGGCGGACAGCGTACTTCTCATAATACTCATAAGGAACAGCGTACATATACGCTTTTTCGGGCATAGTGGAATGGAACGCGGTATCGAATACGACGACCATCGGGATCTTGTCGCCGAATACCTGCTGACAGCCGCGGATCGCCTGTACATGACCGGCGTTATGGAGCGGTGCGAGCGGGATCAGGCTCTCGATGCCCTTGATGACCTCTTCGGTGACCAGCTCGGGATCGCTGAACAGAGCGCCGCCCTGGACGATACGATGACCGATCGCCGCGACCTCGTCAAGGTTCTTGATCACGCCGTATTCTTCGGAAAGCAGCGCGTCGCTGACCGCGAGAAACGCCTTAGCGTGATCGGGCATGGGGATCTCTTTGGTAAAGGAGCGGCCGTCGGCGGTCTTGTGACCGATGAAGGAGCCCTCCTGACCGATACGTTCGCAGTTACCTTTGGCGATCATCTGCTCGGTATCCATGTCGATCAGCTGATACTTCAAGCTGGAGCTGCCGGCGTTGATGACTAATATTTTCATAGAATTCTTCCTCCTGTATTGAAAAAATAACATTTTTGACCTATACTATAATAGTACATTTCAAAGCGTATTTCAAGTGTTTTGTCAAGATAATTCACTTGAGAAACCGTCATATGACAACCCTCAGTCACCGTGACACACGTGTCCGGTGACAGCTCCCTTAGGAAAGGGAGCCTGATTGGATGAGATTGCCACGCTTATCCCCATCCCTCGAAATGACGAATTTATAAAAGCTGGTGAGAGTATGAGCCGCGCGGCGGTGATTTGTGAGTTCAATCCATTTCATAACGGGCATAAATTTCTAATAGAGAAAATAAAGTCTGACCCACATAACGATGTCGTTTGCATCATGAGCGGCAACTTTGTCCAGCGCGGCGATATCGCGATCACGGATAAATACGCCCGTGCCAAAGCCGCCTTACATAACGGCGCGGATATCGTCGTGGAGCTGCCGACCGTCTACGCGATGTCAGGCGCACAGACCTTTGCGGAAAACGGCGTGCGTATTGCCGCGGCAATGAACTGCGACAGGCTGTATTTCGGCGCGGAAAACTCGATCAGCGATCTGAAAGAAGTAGCCGGTCTGCTCGAAAACAAGCTGGTCAACGACAAGATCCATGATTTGATGAAGAACGGTCAATACTACCCAAAGGCGCTGAGTATGGCGGTCGGAGATAAGCACGCCAAGGTACTCGATCAGCCGAACAACATCCTTGCGATCGAATACATCAAGGCTTGTCAAAAATACGGGATCCTGCCGATCGCCATCCCCCGCAAGGGCGTGAATCATGACGAGAATATCATCCGCGACGGGATCGCGTCCGCGAGCAAGATCCGAGAATTGATCGAAAAGGGTGAGTCGTACAAGCTGCTCACACCGATGGAGATCACCAATGTCAGCGCGATCAAAAGCATCGAGCCCGCGATCCTCTATCGGCTCAAAACGATCACGGCGGAGGAACTGCGCAAGATCGCCGACGTCAGCGAGGGGCTGGAATATCGGATCATCGAAGCGGCAAAGCAGTATAATTCTTTATCGGAAATATATAACGCCATCAAAACAAAACGCTACACAATGGCACGGATCCGCCGCATCATTCTCTCTGCGTTTCTCGGCATTACCGCGGAGATGCAAAGCACCCCTGTCCCCTATCTGCGGATCCTCGGCATCAAATCGGTGCTGGCGGGAACATTGGCAGGCGCGAAGCTGCCGCTGATCGTGAAAACGAAAGCGGACTATGATGATCTGAATCATATTTCTGCAAAAGAAATATTCAAGGTCGATCTGCGTGTCGCTGAGGCGATGAATATCGCAAGACGAGCTGATCCGATCAACGAATTCACGCAAGGCGTGATCAAAATATGATCCTATATCACAAAAGGCTGTCATGACGACAGCCTTTCAAGCTGTAGAAAAACCTTTCCAGCCCCCTCTGACGGACACGCGTGTCACGGGCGCACTGCATCATTTTCAGCCCCCTCTGACGAGGGGGCATGCGGGCAGAATCATATAAAGAGTGATCTGCTTATGTTCGCTGGGGAGAGATAACGCAACTGTATAATAGCATGCAAACGTATGGCTCAATACCTTGAGTAATGATACTGATTATGCGGCTCGAGTCCATCATCGGCGTGTTTCTGTAACGCTTCGTTATCTCTCCCTCCGAGCTCGCAAGCGAGCCCACCTCCCTCGTCAGAGGGAGGATGATAGACGTACCTCCCTCGTCAGAGGGAGGATGATAGACGTACTATTCCTAACTTATATACTATTTCGACAAACTGAAGCCTTCCCTTGAGGGAAGGCTTTTTTATACGATCTTGATGCCGCCGATCTTCACGCCCATCTGCGCAAAACGCGCGGCGATTCCGCGCACGATCGCGGCGGATTTCCCTTTTTCATCTTCGTGGATCTCAAGATCGGAAAGGTCGACCTCGATCATGCCGTAGCCCTCACTTTTCAGGCGGATCACACCCTCATCATGGAAGGCTACGACAGCGATAACGTCCAGATCGACCGCCGCGCCTAAAGCACATCCGCGCTGGTGGTCGGTATGGTTGCCGCCGATCTCTGTTCGTCCGGGCGCGGAGAACAGATGGACGTCCTCACGATCAGGGTATATTTTCGTAAAGCGCTCGATCGCCTCGACATATCGCCGACGCTGTGTATCGAGGACGTCGGCGTCCGCGCCGTACAGCAACGAGAGTTTTTCATCTAACCCGCTGTGATTGAGTTGATCGTTCATTTCCTTTGCTTTCATCATAACTCCTTTTTCGCCATATCTATTGTTCGATTGGGTGTAAAGGTTTCGTATACGTACATGGTACATCAAAAAGAAGCTTTTTGAAATATACTTACTTTTGAATAAAAATATTTTTGAAAAACATATTGACAATGTGTCAGAATAGGAGTATGATATAGGTACTGACACGGTGTCAGAATAAGAATACAGGTGATATTATGCCAAAAGGTTCTCCCGAACTGACCAACGCGCGCAAGGAAGAGATCATCTCCGCGTGCAAGACGCTGTACAAGGATATGAGCTTCAAGGATATCACGATCATGAAGATCGCGGAATCCACCAGCTTTTCCCGCGCGTCGATCTACAATTACTTTGAAACAAAGGAAGAGATCTTCCTCGCGATCCTGCAAAAGGAATATGAGCTGTGGGTCGATGATCTAAACGACATCACCGACCGACATGAGTGCATGACAAAGGATGAGATCGCCGACGCGCTGGCGGCTTCTTTGGAAAAGCGCGCGCTGTTGCTCAAGCTGATGAGCATGAACCTCTATGATATGGAGGAAAACAGCCGTGAGGAAAGGCTCGTAGAATTCAAAATCGCCTACGGCAGCTCGCTCAAGGCGGTCGACGATCTCCTGCAAAAGTTCTGCCCCGATATGGATGAAACGGCGCGCCGTGAATTCCTCTATTCCTTCTTCCCGTTCATCTACGGTATCTATCCCTACACGGTCGTCACCGAAAAGCAGAAAGCGGCGATGAACCGGGCGAATGTAGGCTATACATATTATTCCATCCACGACCTCGCCTACATCTGCGCCAAAAAGCTGCTGGAGGGATGATATGATCACCGTCAACATCTATTACATCGGCAAAAACGGCAGTGCGCAGGACTTTGCGCGGGAGATGGAAAAGACCGGCACAGCCGATCAAATCCGCGCCGCAAAGGGCAATCTGCGATACGAATACTTTGTCCCGATGAACGATCCCGAGACCGTTCTGCTGATCGACTGCTGGGAGGATCAAGCGTCCCTCGACCGTCATCACGCCTCCCCAATGATGAGTACCATTGCCGCGCTGCGCGAGAAATACGACCTGCATATGCGGGTAGAACGGTTCATCAGTGATGAAAACGGGATCACCGACCCGGATAAACGTTACATAAAGGAGTAAAGCGACATGAAAGAAAAGATCGTACAAACCGCCGGCAGAGAACAGCTCGGCGAATTCGCGCCCGCGTTCGCACATCTGAATGACGACGTCCTGTTCGGCGAAGTGTGGAACGAAGCGGCGATCGACGTCAAAACAAAATGTATCATCACCGTGGTATCGCTGATGGCGTCGGGCATCACCGACTCATCCCTTGCGTATCATCTGCAAAACGCGAAGAATCACGGCGTGACCAAGGAAGAGATCGCCGCGATCATCACCCACGCCACGATGTATGTCGGCTGGCCGAAGGGCTGGGCGGTATACCGTATGGCAAAGGATATCTGGAACGAACCGACTCCCGCGCTGACCGAAAAAGACAAATACCAAAACGAGATCTTCTTCCCCATCGGAGAGCCGAATCCCTACGGCGAGTTCTTTGTCGGTCAAAGCTATCTCGCCCCGGTCTCGACCGAGCAGGTGCCGATCTACAACGTGACCTTTGAGCCGGGATGCCGCAACAACTGGCACATCCATCACGCCTCGTGCGGCGGCGGTCAAATGCTGATCTGCGTCGGCGGCAGAGGATATTATCAGGAATGGGGCAAGCAAGCGGTCGAGCTCACGCCCGGCACGGTCATCAACATCCCCGCCGAAGTAAAACACTGGCACGGCGCGGCGCCCGATTCTTGGTTCTCGCACCTCGCGCTTGAGATTACCGGCGACGACGCGTCCACCGAATGGATGGAGGCTGTCGACCCGACAACCTATAACGAATTGATTTAGGAGGAATTAACATGACGATCAATGCAAAACTGACAAAAACACTCGCTTTCTTCTTAGCAATGATCCTGCTGTTCTCCCTCGCCGCGTGCGGCAGTCAGACAAACAGCAAGGAAACACAGGCTGCGGCGACACAGGCTGCGGCGACAGAAGCAAAATCTGCCGACGCACAGCAGAACGAAACAAAAGCAGCCAACGCCGCTGACGCGACCGATACTGTATCCGGCGGCAAAACACTGGTAGTCTTTTTCTCCGCGACAGGCACCACCAAGGGCGTGGCGCAGATGATCGCCAACGCGACCGGCGCGGACACCTATGAGATCCTCGCGGCACAGCCCTATACCGAAGCGGATCTGAACTGGAACGACAAGACCAGCCGTACCACTACCGAGCAAAACGACAAATCCGTCCGTCCCGAGATCGGCAGTGAGAAGATCTCACCCGACGGTTACACCACCGTCTACGTCGGCTACCCCATCTGGTGGGGCGAGGAACCGCGCATCATGGATACCTTTGCGGAAAGCTATGACTTTAGCGGCAAGACGATGATCCCGTTCTGCACCTCCGGCGGCTCCGGCATCGGCTCGAGCGGCAAGAATCTCGCCGAACGCGCCGGCACCGGCAACTGGATCGAGGGCGATCGCCTGAGCGCCGACACCGACATCGCGGCATGGATCAAGGGCTTGAACCTGTCATAAATATTCAAACGTCATTGCAAAGCTCGTAAGAGCTGTGATGATCACAACCGAATACTATCAAACGTCATTGCGAAGCTCGTAAGAGCTGTGATGATCTCAACCGAATACTATCAATCGTCATTGCGAAGCTCGTAAGAGCTGTGGCAATCTCAACCGAATCAATCGTAAGGAGAACGATCATGAGCAAAAAATTAGTCGCCTATTTTTCGGCAAGCGGCACCACCGCACGCGTCGCAAAGGACTTGGCAAAAGCGGCAGGCGCGGATCTGTATGAGATCAAACCCGCTGTCCCCTATACAAGAGCCGACCTCAACTGGCAGGATAAAAGCTCCCGCAGTTCGGTTGAGATGAGGGACAAAGGCTCCCGACCCGCGCTGGCGGATACCTCCGCGAACATCGCGGAATACGACACCATCTTTGTCGGCTTCCCGATCTGGTGGTACGTCGCGCCGACGATCATCAACAGCTTTTTGGAAGCCTATGATTTTTCCGGCAAGAAGATCGTACTGTTCGCTACCTCCGGCGGTTCGGGCTTCGGCAAAGCGGTCGCGGGATTACAACCGAGCGCTCCCGGGGCAACGATCGTGGAGGGCGCGCTGCTCAACGGCAGACCGAATGAGGCAAAGCTCAAGGCATTCGCCGACAAATACTAATGGATACAGAAACACCGCGGAAAGCGTCATGCTCTCTGCGGTGTTTTTACGTGATTTAATCCTTGCGATAGGGGGTATCGCTGAGCGGCAGGCTCTGTCGGAACTTGCCGTCATATTTGTAGTATGCCAGTGCGCAGGCGGGAGCGGTCGGGATCATGCACAGCTCGCCGCAGCCCTTTGCGCCCAGTGAGTAAGGCAGCTTATCCTCTTCCTTGGGGCGGCAGAGGATGACCTCTAATTCAGGCGCTTCGTCCGCCCGCATAAAGCCGATCCTGCCGAATCTCGACACGGGATAGCCGTCCCTGCACTCGAACTTTTCGGTCACACCGTAGCCGATGCCCATGACCATACCGCCCTCGATCTGTCCCTCGACGGACTGGATGTTGACAGGCGTGCCGACGTCAAAGGCGGACACGGCTTTTTTGATTTTACCGTCATCATCGAGGATGATCAACTGGACGCCGTAGGAATAGGAGATGTGGCTGACGGGATTCTCCTTGATCGCGCCGAGGGGATCGGTCTTGGCGCTGTATTCGCCGAAGAATTCCTGACCCTCCAAGTCGGCGAGGGTCTTGCCGCCCGCCAAGGCGGCTTTGAGCTTCTCCCCTACCCTGCGCGCCGCCTCACCGGTCATCACCGTCTGGCGCGAGGCGGTCGAGGTGCCTGCGTCGGGAGTGCGGATCGTGTCGGAGGTCTCAAAGAAGAACAGCGCGGGATCCAGCTCCGTCACATGGCAGATCTCGGTGAGCACCATCTGACCGATGCCCTGACCCATACAGGCGGCGGAGGTGCGGATATGGATCCTGCCGTCCTCGACCGAAAGCAGGACGCGTCCGATATCCTTCTTGCCCATGCCGGTGCCCGAATTCTTGAAACCGCAGGCGAGACCGACATATTTATTGCTGTAGTAAATATCCTTGACAGCGTCCAGACACGCCTCCATGTTGGTGTTGGGATCGGCGGTCTGACCGTTCGGGAGGACGTCGCCGGGCTTGATGGCGTTGCGGCGGCGGAACTCCCACGGGTCGATACCCACCATCTCGGCGAGCAGGTTGATATTGCTCTCGGTCGCGAAACAGCTCTGCGTCACGCCGAAGCCGCGGTACGCGCCCGAGGGGGTGTTGTTGGTATAGACCGACATACCAAAGATGTCGATATTCTGGTAGTTATAGGGACCCGCCGCATGGGTACAGGCGCGGTGGAGCACCGGACCGCCGAGAGAAGCATAGGCGCCGGTATCGGCGATGATGATACCCTTCATACCGGTGAGGATGCCGTTCTCGTCACACGCGGTGGTGAACTCCATCTCCATCGGATGGCGCTTGACGTGATAATTCAGGCTCTCCTGACGGCTGTACTTGACCTTGACGGGGCGCTTGGTGTACCACGCCATCAGCGCGGCGTAGGGCTGGACGCTCATATCCTCCTTGCCGCCGAAGCCGCCGCCGACAAGCGGCGCGCGGACATGCACCTTTTCGGGAGCGAGCCCGAGCGCTTTACTGCATTCGCGCTGTACGTCATAGATGCTCTGGCTGGAGGTATAGATCAACAGTCCGTCATCGCCCTCGGGGAGCGCCACACAACACTCCGGCTCCATAAAGCCGTGCTCCTGCCACGAGGTCTTGTACTTGCGGGTCACAACGAATTTGGAGTTTTTGATCGCCTCGTCGGCATTGCCGCGGACGAGGTTGGCGCGGCTCATCACGTTGCCGTCCTCGTGGATCAGCGGCGCGTCGCCCTTCAACGCCTCATAGGGTGAGGTCAGGGGCTTCAGCTCCGTATAATCGACCTCGATCAGATCAAGGATCTCCTGCAGGGATTCCTGCCTGGTCGACGCGACGACCGCCAGCACGTTGCCGACATACTTGGTGATATCGCCCTCGCCGAGCATCACATCCCAGTCCTGCTTGATGTGACCGATCTTGTTGTTCTTCACATCGTCCCTGGTGAGGATCTCAACACAATCGGGGTGCTGTAAGGCGCGGGAAAAGTCGATCTTATTGATACGCGCGCGGGGGTACTTCGAGTACAGACCCTTGGCGTACAGCATACCGTCAAAATACAGATCGTCGGCAAAGAGTCCCGTACCGTTGACCTTCTCCTTGGCGTCGATCCGCTGGGCATACTCGTCCATATGGAGGGTCGTGGGCGGCTTGGGGAGCTCGCACTTTTCACGAAAATAATCCGCCGCGAGCAGGATCGCGTCCTCGATCTTTTTGTAGCCGGTACAGCGGCAGAGATTGCCCTTGATGGCTTTCTTGACGTCCTCGCGCGTCGGGCTGAGGTTCTCATCCAACAGCGATTTAGCCGAGATGATCATGCCGGGGATGCAGAAGCCGCATTGCACCGCGCCCGCTTCGGCAAAGCAGTGCTCATACACGCGCATCTCCTCAGGGTCGATGCCCTCGACGGTCAGCACCTTTTTGCCCTGTAATTTCGACAAGGATACGACGCAGGCTTTGGTCTTTTTGCCGTCGACAAGGACAGTACAGGTGCCGCATACGCCCTCGGAGCAGCCGTCCTTGGCGGCGGTCAGATGCAGATCATCGCGCAGAAACCGGAGCAGTTTTTTATCATGAGCGGATTCATAATCTTTTCCGTTGATATTGACTGTAAACATAGTAATCTCCTTTAACGGAACGATAATAACAGTGTCATTGCGAAGCCCGCAGCCTCCCAACGGGAGGTGTCGCAAAGCGACAGGCTGTGGCAATCCCCTTGTCATACTGTCGGTTGCAAGCAAAAGGGGATTCAGTTCAACCGATTTTATTCGAGAGAAGCGAGATAATCCTTGAACAGGTTGGCCACGACCGTCTTGCGGTATTCTGCGGACACTCTGCCGCGGATGAAGGTCATTTTCTCGATGAAGCGCTCGGCATATTCGTCGGCGTTCGCCCTGACTTCGTCGACTTTCCTGCCGATCAGGGTCGCCTCCACCTCACGATAGCGGGTGAACTTGCCCTCGCCTATCACGGTGGCGGAGATCGCTTGGATCACGCCGTCGTGCACTTCATAAGCGCCCGCGAACGCGACGCGGGAGATCACCAGCGCGCTTCTGCCGCCGATCTTCTTGTAATAATACGGCAGGGCGCATTTCTCTTTCGGGAGCAGGATCTCGGCGATCAGCTCATCATCCCCGATGTTGGTAACGCCGCGGCGCACGCAAAAATCGTCAAAGGGAATGGTTCTTTCACCGCCAACAGAAACAAGGCGTACGCGCGCGTCCAACGCGAAACCCGCTAAGACAGAGTCCGCTTTATCGGATGCGTTGCCGAGGTTGCCGCCGAAGGTGCCCGCATTGCGGATCGCGGGCGCGGCGATGCGTGAGATCGCCTCCTTCATCAAAGGCGGGATCAGATCATCGGCGAGCGCCTGCGTAAAGGTGACCGCCGCGCCGATGCGGATGTATTCGTCATCCTGCGTGATCTGTTTGAGCTCGTCGACATCGTTCAAGAAGAGGTAGACCGCGCCGGGGATGTTCTTGACCATCAGGTCGGTGCCGCCCGCGTAAGGGATCGCGTCGGCGCGGCTTTTGATCTCGACCGCTTCCTGTAATGTGGTGGGTTTATATCCGTTTACCATAATCCGTCACCCTCCTTCGCGGCGTTCAGTACAGCGTTCACGATCGCGTTGTAGCCGGTACAGCGGCAGATGTTGCCCGACAGCGCAGTGCGCACCTCTTGTTCGGTGGGATGGGCGTTTTTGCTGAGCAGCGCCTCGGCGGCAAGGATCATGCCGGGGATGCAGAAGCCGCACTGTACCGCGCTGAGATCGGCAAAGGCTTTGGAGAGCGCTTCAAAACGCGCGGTCTCGCGATAGCCCTCGACGGTGAGGATCTCATGCGAATCCACCGCGCCCATCGCGACACAGCAGGAGTTGACCAACACGCCGTCGATCAGCACGGCGCACGCGCCGCACTCACCTTCTTTACAGCCGCATTTGACGCTTTTCATATCATATTCATCGCGCAAAATGTCCAGCAGGCGATCAGCCGCCGAACCTTCATAGCACGTATCTTTTCCGTTGAGTCTGAAGCGGATACCGTTCATCACAGCACCTCCTTGTTCAGTTCCAGAATGACGTCCTCGGTAGAGAACGGGATCGCGTTCAGGCGATGCTTCTTCATGCCGCCGAGCGCCATTTCGACCGCCTCGAGATAAGCGGCAGGCGGCGCTACCAGCGGCAGTTCGCCCGCGCCTTTCGCGCCGTAGGGGCCGCCGGGATATTCCTCGACGTGCATCTTCGCCACCAGATTCGGCACATCCATCGAGGTGGGCACCAGATAATCGGTGAAGCTGTTGTTGCGGATCCTGCCCTTGGCGTCATAATTCATCTTCTCGATCGAGGCGTAGCCCAATCCCTGCAGGAAGCCGCCCTCCATCTGACCGACGACAATGTTGTAGTCCACGGGAGTACCGACGTCAAAGTTGCCGTACGCGCCGAGGATCTCGACAACGCCGGTGTAGGTATCGATCTCGACCTCAACGGCGCTGACTGCCCACGCGTAGGTGGGATAAGCGTCGCCCTCAAAGCGGTCGAGGTAGAACGGGATCATAAAGTCGGGCTGTTTGTAATGCTCCTCGACCTCCTGCTCCTTGCCGTCCTCCCAGATGTCACGCAGCTTGATCGCGGCGCGGCGCAGCAGCTCGCCGACGGTCATCAGCGAACGGGACGCGACCGTGGGGCCCGAATCGGGTACACGCGCGGTGTCGGGGTGGCTGTAATAGACCTTTTCGAGGGGGATGTTCAGCTCATGGGCAACGATCTTCGGGAAGGTCGTACGGACGCCCTGACCGATATCGCCGTTGGAGGCAAGCACCTCAACGGTGCCGTCGGCATACTTGCGCAGCTTGGCGGTCGCCTTGATGATATCGCGCTCGCCCGAGCCGGTAAAGCCCGCGCCGTGGAAGATCGACGAGAACCCGATACCTCTGCGATATCTGCCCGACTGCGGTTTGCTGTATTCGATGTGCTTGCGTTTCAGGTCACACAGCTCGTCGATCTCGTCGAGCATCGCGGGGATCGGCACCGGGAAATGATACCTGCCCTGCGTAGAGGTCATATCGCCCTGCTTGACAAAATGCTTTTGCTTGAATTCAATGCTGTCGACGCCCATATCCTGCGCGATATGATCCATCATCATCTCGATCGAGAAGAAGGTCTGGGGCGCGCCGAAGCCGCGGTACGCGCCGCAGGGCGCGGTATTGGTCTTGACCGCTTTGCCTGTTACATTCACGTTGGGGATATTATAGATACCGGGCGCGGCGATGATACCGCGCTGTAATACGACTGCGCTGAGCGTCGAGTATGCGCCCGCGTCAAAGCGAATGTCCGCGTCGACGGCGGTCACTCTGCCGTCCTTGACGGCGAGCTTGTATTTGCACAATGAGGGATGGCGCTTGGGAGTGAATTCCAGATCTTCGCGGCGGTGATAGACACAGCGCACCGGCTGACCGGACTTCTTCGCCGCTACCGCTACCTGACAGCCTAAAATGGAGGGATAATCCTCCTTGCCGCCGAAGCCGCCGCCTGTCACATCCTGCAGAATATGCACGCCCTCGGGACCCGTACCCAACGCTCTGGCGACAGCGCCGTGGACGTAGTAAGGGCACTGCAAAGAGCCGTGGACAAACATCCTGCCGTCCTCCTCGGGCTCCGCCATCATGCCCTGCGGCTCCAGATAGGTCTGATCCTGATAGCCGGTGATGAACTCCTCCTCATAGAGCTTATCCGCCTCGGCAAACGCCTTTTCGACGTCGCCGTGACCGAAGTGATAATCAAAGAAGGTCTCCTTTCCGTTTCTCAGATCGAGCATGGGCTCGAGCTCCTCATATTCGACCTCGACCTTTTTGAGCAGCTCTTCGACAACCTTTTCATCGGGGCCTGCGATCATACCGATCGGCTCGCCGATATATTCCACCGTGTCGCGGCAAAATACCGGTGTGTCATCCAACACGATATTGACGTTGTTATCGCCGGGAACGTCGTTGCGGTCGAACCAAAAATATCCCTCGGGCAACTCAGGCACGGTGACGGAAAGCACCTTCGCCTTGGCATAGATCGAGTGGAGCAGTCTGCCGCAAAGGATCTTGCTGCCGTTTGCGGACAGATTGTAGTCGTCAACATAGACCGAACGTCCTTCGATCTTCGGGTCATGATCCTTTTTCTTGACCGATCGACATATCTCTTTCATATACGCACCTCCTGATGCAGTCTAATTGATTGATACGATAATATTATACGCTCAAACGGTTTTCGGCGCCGATCTGTAACAGGGCGATTCCGATCTGCCGTTCACGATTATTCCGGTACTTACGGATTGATGGCTTCATAGTCCTGCGGCGTATCCAGATCCGTCAGGATGCCGCTCTCGGATATTTTGACCTCTTTTGTAACGCGGGAGTTGAGGATCGCGCGAAGACCTCCGTCACCGCGATACTCCATGATCGCGGGTACAACGGAACAGCTGATCAGCGGCGGATGTCCGCGCCTGCCGTCAAACACGGGATAGATCACATCGGCGGAATCATCAAACGCGGCGATCAGGGCTTCATAGACCCGCGGCTTGATCAGCGGCATATCCGCCGGCAGCAGGAAGAACGCGTCGCACCCCTCGATCGCCCGCAGTCCGAGCTGTACCGACCGCAGCATATCCGTCGAGGCATAGTCGGGATTGGTGACAAGCTTCAACTTATCGTTGAAGCTTGAAGTCAGTACGGAACGGAGCTTTTCGCCCTGATGACCGATCACCGCGACCGCTGTTGAAACGTACGGTAATACCGAGTTGATCGCTGTTTCGATCACCGTGCTGTTGCCGCAGGGCAAAAGCGGCTTGAAGGCACTCATCCGAGAGCTCAGCCCCGCCGCGGGAATCACTGCGCCGAAGCGGTATTGATCTGCCAAGCCATCGCCCCCATCACCTTTTCCGATTTTTTATAATCTGTATTTACACTACCCCAATATACATTTATATTTTATCACAAAACACTATATTGTCAACTGATGTAAACCGCCTTTTTGCGTAGAATAAACAAAAACTTTTCAACATCATACACTCGACCTCTTTCGCCCTTGACAAAACGTCCGAATAGTGGTAACATATAAAAGCTGTAAGGCATATATCGCGGGGTGGAGCAGATGGTAGCTCGTCGGGCTCATAACCCGGAGGTCGTGAGGTTCAAGTCCCACCCCCGCAACCAGTATGAGTGTTCATAACGGATTTATGTTATGGACACTCTTTTTCTATTCAATTTCACCCGGTTTGTATGAGGTGAGCAGGTTTTGCGCCTGCCCACCTTTTTCTTTTATGCTGACTTTGCAGGAATGTACT
>CACWXE010000040.1 GCA_902764715.1 uncultured Ruminococcus sp.
CGGCACCGGCAATCGCAAGAGCGCTTGGCTTGGGCGAGGTCCTGGTGCGCAAGGATTTGAGCCTTGTGTGCGGAAAAGGAAAGCCCAAAACAGGCTATGACACCGACGCGCTGACGGCTTCGCTGAAAGCCGCGCTGGGCGTCAACAAGGTCACGCCGGCTGTTTTAGTCGGCGCGGGCAAGCTCGGAGCCGCTTTGATGGATTACAGCGGCTTCCGTGATTACGGGATGGAGATCATAGCGGCGTTTGACAAGGATGCGAAAAAAAGCCGGAATACAACCGGCAAGCCCGTTTATCCCATGGAACAGCTGCGGCGGTTTTGTCAGATCCAGGACGTCAAAATCGGCATTATCACCGTTCCGGCAAGCGCGGCGCAATCGGTTTGCGATCAGCTGATCGCAAGCGGGATCGAGGCGATATGGAATTTTTCACCTGTTATGCTGAAGGTTCCGCAGGGCATCGCGCTACAAAACGAAAATCTGGCATTATCCCTAGCACATCTGCACAGTATGCAAATTGATTAAATCAGGAGGAGAACAATGGAAACAAAAAAGAAAAATTATGAGATCGTTGACGGCGTAGAAAAACTGGAAGCCGCGCTCGACAGAGCCAGAGCGGCACAGAAGATCTTTGCCGGATACACGCAGGAGCAGGTCGACGCCATCTTTTTAGCGGCTGCTACCGCGGCAAACCAGGCAAGGATCCCTCTCGCCCAGATGGCGGTGGAAGAAACCGGTATGGGTATCGTAGAGGATAAGGTCATCAAGAACCACTACGCCAGCGAATATATCTACAATCAGTACCGCGACGTCAAGACCTGCGGTGTGATAGAAGAAGACAAAGCCTTCGGCACAAAGAAGATCGCCGAGCCGATCGGCATTGTAGGCGCGGTCATCCCTACGACCAACCCCACTTCTACCGCTATTTTTAAAGCGCTGATCTGTCTGAAAACCAGAAACGCGATCATCATCAGCCCGCATCCCCGCGCGAAGAAAAGCACGATCGAAGCCGCAAAGGTCGTTTTGGAGGCTGCGATAGCGGCGGGCGCTCCCGAAGATATCATCGCGTGGATCGACGTTCCCTCACTGGATATGACGAACCTTTTGATGAAGGAAGTAGACATCATTCTGGCTACCGGCGGTCCCGGCATGGTCAAAGCGGCTTATTCCAGCGGTAAGCCGGCACTCGGCGTCGGCGCGGGCAACACACCCGCGATCATCGACGAGAGCGCTGACGTCACTCTGGCTGTCAACTCGATCATCCACTCCAAAACCTTTGACAACGGTATGATCTGCGCATCCGAGCAGTCCACGATCGTACTCGACAGCATCTACGACGCCGTCAAACAGGAATTCGCAGCGCGCGGCTGTTATTTCTTAAAGGGCGACGAATTGGATAAGGTTCGCAGAACCATCATCATCAACGGCTCTCTCAACGCGAAGATCGTAGGTCAAAAGGCGGCTAAGATCGCCGAGCTGTCGGGCGTAAAGGTTCCCGCCGGCACGAAGATCCTGATCGGCGAGGTAGAATCCGTTGATCTCAGCGAGGAATTCGCTCACGAAAAGCTCAGCCCCGTTCTCGCTATGTACCGCGCTAAGGACATTCAGGACGCGTTCAGCAAGGCGGAGCAGCTCGTCGCGGACGGCGGCTACGGCCATACCTCCTCCATTTATATTGACGCTGTCAACGAAAAGGACAAGCTCGATGAATTCGCGGCACGCATGAAGACCTGCCGTATCCTGGTAAATACTCCGTCCTCTCAGGGCGGTATCGGCGACCTGTATAACTTTAAGCTCGCGCCCTCGCTCACCCTCGGCTGCGGCTCGTGGGGCGGAAACTCCGTCAGCGAAAACGTCGGCGTCAAGCACCTGATCAACATCAAAACAGTTGCCGAAAGGAGAGAGAATATGCTTTGGTTCAGAGCACCCGAAAAGATCTATATCAAGAAGGGCTGCATGCCTGTTGCCCTCGATGAATTGAAAAATGTCATGAACAAGAAGCGCGTGTTCCTTGTAACCGACAGCTTTCTGTATAAGAACGGCTATACAAAGCCCATCACCGATAAGCTCAACGAGCTGGGGATCCAGTACACCTCCTTCGCGGATGTAGAGCCCGATCCCACCCTCGCCTGCGCGATCAGAGGCGCCGAACAGATGAAGTCTTTTGAGCCGGATACCATCATTGCTCTCGGCGGCGGCTCCGCGATGGACGCGGCAAAAATCATGTGGGTGCTCTATGAGCATCCCGAAGTCAACTTTATGGATATGGCGATGCGCTTCTCCGATATCCGCAAGAGGATCTACACCTTCCCGAAGATGGGCGAAAAGGCTTACTTTATCGCGATCCCGACCTCTGCCGGCACCGGCTCCGAGGTGACGCCCTTTGCCGTTATCACCGATGAAAAGACCGGCGTTAAGTATCCGCTCGCGGATTACGAGCTGCTGCCGAATATGGCGATCGTCGACACCGATTTCCATATGACCGCTCCCAAGGGACTGACCGCCGCCTCCGGTATCGACGCCGTTACCCACGCGCTCGAGGCTTATGCTTCCATGCTGGCGACGGATTATACCGACGGCTTAGCACTCAGAGCCTTGAAGGTGATCTTCGAATATCTGCCCAGAGCCTACGATAACGGTCTGAACGACGCCGAAGCCAGAGAGAAGATGGCGAATGCCGCCACCATGGCGGGTATGGCGTTTGCCAACGCCTTCCTCGGCGTATGCCACTCTATGGCGCATAAGCTCGGCGCCTTCCACCACCTGCCTCACGGCGTGGCAAACGCCCTGATGATCGACGAGGTGCTTCGCTTCAACGCGGCTGAGGTTCCCGCAAAGATGGGTACGTTCCCGCAGTACGATCATCCGCATACCCTCGCGCGTTACGCGGAGGTCGCCGATTATCTCGGCGTAGGCGGCAAGGACGACAGCGAGAAGCTCACCAACCTGATCGCCAAGATCGACGAGCTCAAGGCGAAGATCGGCATCAAATCCACCATCAAGGAATATGTTCCCGACGAGCAGGACTTCCTCGACAGACTGGACGATATGACCGTACAGGCGTTTGACGATCAGTGCACGGGCGCTAACCCCCGTTATCCGCTGATGAGCGAGATCAAGCAGATGTATCTGAACGCGTATTACGGCAAGACCTTTGAGGAGACCGATACACCCGACGAAAAACAACTCGGCGGAAAGCTCGATAAAAAAGACATCAAGCAGTCGTTTCGCAGAGCAAAGAACGGCATCCATAAAAATCTGTAAGGGAGGAACAAAAAGATGACACTTGACAGAGTAATCGCGGTAAGAACCGCTAAAACCGTTTATCGTGACGGCGACCTTTGCGTAAAGGTATTCAACGAAGACTTTTCCAAGGCAGACGTCCTGAACGAGGCGCTCAATCAGGCGCGTATCGAGGAAACGGGACTGAATATCCCGAAGATCCACGAGGTAACGAAGATCGACGGAAAATGGGCTATCGTGTCCGATTTTATCGAAGGAAAGACCCTGCAGCAGATGATGGATGACGACCCCGACAAGAAGGATGAATATCTGAATCAGTTTGTTGACCTGCAGCTGACGGTCCTCAGCAAAATCTGTCCCCTGCTCAACAAGCTCAAGGATAAAATGAACCAAAAGATCAGCATGGCGGAGCTGGACGCTACCACCCGCTATGACCTCCACACCAGACTGAACGGTATGCCCAAGCACAACAAGGTATGCCACGGCGACTTCAATCCGTCCAACATCATCATTGCCAAGGACGGCACTCCCTACATCATCGACTGGTCGCACGCGACCCAGGGCAACGGCGCGGCAGACGCGGCAAGAACCTATCTGCTGTTCTGGCTCAAGGGCGATACGGAAACCGCCAAGCAGTACCTCGACCTGTTCTGCAAAAAGAGCGACACCGCCAAGCAGTATGTCCAGAAGTGGATGCCGATCGTAGCGGCTTCACAGTCCGTAAAGGGCAACGAGGAGGAGCGCGAGCTCCTGCTCAGCTGGGCAAACGTCGTCGAGTACGAATAAGGAGAATTCAGCATGAAAGTAACCGTATGTATCGGCTCCTCCTGCCACATCAAGGGCTCGCGTCAGGTAGTAGAGCAGCTGCAGAATCTTATCGCGCAAAACGATCTCAGCGACAAGGTGGAGCTGGGCGGCACCTTCTGTATGGGACAGTGCCAAAAGGGCGTTTGCGTCACCGTTGACGACGCCTTCCATTCGGTATCTCCCGAAAGCGTCGGCGAATTCTTTGAAACAAACATAAAGGCAAAGGTATCATAATGAACATACAGATCTGCGTAGGCTCGTCGTGCCATCTCAAGGGCTCGGAAAAGGTCGTCGAATTGTTCCAAAGAGCTGTTGAGGAACGCGGTCTGGCGGACAAGATCACTCTTGCGGGCAGCTTCTGCATCGGACGCTGCAACCGCGAGGGTGTTACCGTTCGGATCGACGACGAGATCGTTACGGGTGTGACGCCCGAAACCTTTGACAGCTTTTTTGAAAACGAAATTTATACTAATATTCATTAAAACACATTAACATTGATTGCGTTATATTCCGCATAGCTGTGTTATCGTCGTCGTTCGCTATGCTCGGCAGGCACATCCGGTTGGTGTGCCTTGACCTCGTGCCGCGACTCCTCCTCTCCCCACAACGCGGGGCGTTGCGGGGATCCCGGAAGTGACAGGCGCCAGCCTGCCTGCGTCGTCCGCCTTGCTCTGCGAAATATCCCGCTAATAAATTTGTTAAAGCGTTTAATGGAATATTAGTATAACAAAAACTTTAGTGAAAGTGAGCGGACAGATGTCGAACTGTTTGACATTAAAAAAATCAAATTGCAAAAACTGCTATAAATGTATTCGCCACTGTCCGGTAAAGTCCATCCGCTTTTCCGGAAACCAGGCGCATATCATCGGCAACGAATGTATTCTCTGCGGTCACTGCTTTGTGGTGTGTCCGCAAAACGCCAAGCAAATCGTTGATGAGACCGAAAAGGTTCGCGTTCTGCTGCAAAGCGGCGCTCCCGTGGTCGTCAGCCTCGCGCCGTCCTTTGTCGCCAACTACACCGGCGTTGGCATAGAAGCCATGCGCGCCGCGCTGAAGGAGCTCGGCTTTTACGACGTGGAGGAGACCGCAGTCGGCGCGACGATCGTCAAGCGTGAATACGATCGGATCCTGCAGGAAGAGGACAGGGATATCGTGATCTCCTCCTGCTGTCATTCCGTGAATTTGCTGATCCAAAAATATTTTCCGAGCTGTCTGCCGTATCTCGCCGACGTTTTGTCGCCGATGCAGGCGCACTGCAAGGATATCAAGTCACGAATCCCCAACGCCAAAACCGTCTTTATCGGCCCCTGCGTCGCCAAGAAGGACGAGGCGGAGCATTATGAGGGCATTGTTGACGCCACGCTGACCTTCGAGGAGCTGTCCGCATGGCTGAAAGAAGAAAACATCACCCTCGAGCAGATAACCGACCGCACGGAAAACAGCCTTGCGCGGTTTTTTCCGACGACCGGCGGTATTCTGAAAACGATGTCGCAAAAGGCGCAGGATTATACCTACTTTGCGATCGACGGCGTTGAAAACTGCATCGCCGCCCTGAAGGACATCGAGGCAGGTAATGTTCACAAAGCTTTTATTGAAATGAGCGCCTGCGCCGGAAGCTGCATCGGCGGTCCCGTGATGGAAAAGCAGCGGCTGAACCCGGTCAGTGACTATACGGCGGTCGCCAAATACGCCGGCAAGCGCGATTTTGAGGTCGACCAGCCCGAAACTGTCGATATAAAGAAGATGTTCGAGTTCATCGCGCAGCGCTCGGCAAAGCCTTCCGATTATGAGATCAACCAGATCTTGCGGCAAATGGGTAAATTCAAGCCCTCTCAGGAGCTGAACTGCGGCTCCTGCGGCTACGATACCTGCCGAGAAAAGGCAGTCGCCATCTATCAGGGCAAGGCGGAGATCTCCATGTGTCTGCCGTTCTTGAAGGACAAGGCGGAGAGCTTTTCGGATACGATCGTCAAAAACACGCCCAACGGTCTGATCGTCGTCAACGACCTGCTGGAGGTACAGCAGATCAACTCCGCGGCGCAGAAAATGCTGAATCTGCGCGCCGCTTCGGACGTCATGGGCTCTCAGGTTGTGCGCATCCTTGACCCGCTGCCGTTCCTGAACGTGCAGTCCACCCATCGCGGCATCTACAACGAACGCACCTTCTTAGCCGAATATGACCGCTATGTGGAAATGACGGTCGTTCCCGACAGAGAAAGCAATATGCTGATCTGCATCATGACCGACGTTACCGAAGAGGAGACCGCGCGTCAGCGCAAAGAGGACATCAGCCGTCAGACGGTGGAGGTCGCCGACAAGGTGGTGGACAAGCAAATGCGTATCGTACAGGAGATCGCTTCACTGCTGGGCGAAACCGCCGCCGAAACAAAAATCGCGCTGTCAAAGCTGAAGGAGTCGATCAAGGATGAATGATTTATGTGCTGAGATCGGCTACAAAAGCATTAACCATGAAGGCGAACAGCTTTGCGGCGACCATATCGATATCGTAGAACAGGGCGCCGATTCCACCGTGATCGTGCTGGCGGACGGTATGGGCAGCGGCGTCAAGGCGAGTATCCTTTCCACGCTGACCTCCAAGATCATCTCGACTATGATGGCGGAGGGTCTGCCGCTGGAGGAATGTGTGTCTACCATTGCCGCAACGCTCCCTGTCTGCTCGGTACGCGGCGTCGCGTACTCCACCTTCACCATTATGCACATCATCAACTCCCGTACCATCGAGCTGATCCAATATGATAATCCTCATATTATTTATATCCGTGACGGCGCTCTCTTCGAATACGACAAAATCGAGCTGAATATCGGCGAAAAAAAGATCTACAAGTCCGTGATCCGCCTGATGGAGAACGACATCATCATCGCCATGAGCGACGGCTGTCCTCACGCGGGGATCGGCATCGCCTATAACTTCGGCTGGAAACGGGAGGATATCGCCGACTATATGCTGGGGATGTCGCAGGGCGGCTTCACCGCCAAGGTGCTTTCCACCATGCTGATCGACGAGGTCAACCGGCTCTACGGCGGGAAACCGGGTGATGACGCCACCGCCTGCGTGATCAAGATCCGCAAGCGCGTGCCGATGAATATCCTTTTCGGCCCTCCCTCCGACAGGGACGACTGCGATCGGATGATGAGCCTGTTCTTCTCCAAGGAGGGCAAGCATATCATCTGCGGAGGCACGACATCTTCGATTGCCGCAAAGTGGCTGCGAAAGCCGCTTCGGCCGAAGCTCAGCTTTGAACGCAGCGATGTGCCGCCGATCGCGGAGCTTGAGGGTGTCGATCTGGTGACCGAGGGCGTGATCACCGTCAACAAGGTGGTAGAATACGCCAACGACTATATACAAAACAACGATTCCTATGAGGAATGGGGCTACGGTAATGACGGCGCTTCGCTGATCAGCCGCCTGTTGTTTGAAGAAGCGACGGATATCAATTTTTATGTCGGCAAGGCGGTTAACCCGGCGCATCAGAATCCCGATCTGCCGATCAATTTCAACATTAAAATGAATTTGGTGCAGGAGCTTTCAAAGGCGCTCAAGCTGATGGGCAAGCGCATCAAGGTCAGTTATTTTTAGGTGAACGCTTATGAATAAATTAAGAAAATTTGATACCAAGGTACAATATCTGAAATACAAGGTACTGCGCGAGGTGGCGCGTCAGGCATGGAATGACACGCTGTTGGAGAATGTACTGGATATCCCGAAGATCATCGTTCCCGGCAAAACGCCGACCATGCGCTGCTGCGTCTATAAGGAGAGGGCGATCCTCGCCGAACGTGTCAAGATCGCCATGGGCGGCAACTCCGACCGCCAAAACGTCATCGAGGTGATCGATATCGCCTGCGACGAATGTCCTGCCGCCGGTTATGAGGTCACGGATTCCTGCCGAGGCTGTCTGGCGCATCGCTGTGAGGATGTTTGCCCCCGCGGCGCGATCTCCTTCGACCACAACCATGTGGCGCATATCGATAAAAGCAAATGTGTGGAATGCGGTCAATGCGCCAAGGTATGCCCGTATTCCGCGATCGCTAACCGCAAGCGTCCCTGCCAGATCGCCTGCAAGATCAAGGCGATCAACATCAATGACGAGAACGCGGCGCAGATCGACGATTCAAAGTGCATCTCATGCGGCGCGTGCGTTTATCAGTGTCCGTTCGGCGCTATCAGCGACAAGTCGTTTATTCTGAACGTCATCGATCTGCTGAAGAAATGCGAACAGGGAAAGAACTATAAGATCTATGCTGTCGTCGCGCCGTCGATCTCCAGCCAGTTTACTTACGCAAAGCTCGGTCAGGTGATCACCGGTCTGAAAAAGCTCGGCTTCCATACGGTCGTAGAAGCCGCTCTCGGTGCGGATATGGTCGCGCAGGCGGAATCTAAGGAGCTTGCGGAAACGGGCTTTTTGACCAGCTCATGCTGTCCTGCCTTTGTTGAATACATCAACAAAGCCTTCCCGGAGCTCAAGCCGAATGTCTCTCACAATCTTTCGCCGATGGCGACGATCGCCAAGTACATCAAGGATACCACGCCGAACGCAAAGATCGTTTTCATCGGACCGTGCACGGCGAAAAAGATGGAGGCGCAGCTCGATACCGTCAAGCCCTATGTCGACTCCGTGCTGACGTTCGAGGAATTACAGGCACTGTTTGACAGCCGAGATATCGACCTCACCGCGCTGGAGGAGGGCGTGCTCGACAACGCCTCCTACTTCGGCAGGATATTTGCCCGCTGCGGCGGACTGGCCGACGCGGTTGCCGAGGGCTTGAAGGAGCAGGGGCTGGATGATTTTGAGCTGAACGCGATCTCCTGCGACGGCATTGAGGAATGTAAAAAAGCGCTGACGCTGAAGAGCAAAAACGTTCTGAAAGCGAACTTCATCGAGGGTATGGCGTGCGTCGGCGGCTGTATCGGCGGCGCGGGATGCCTGACCCACGGCGCAAAGGACAAAATGCAGGTCGATAAATACGGACAGGAAGCAATGGAAAAATCCATCCTCGACGCTATTTCGATTTTGAGTTAGTTTACACAACTAACGCTGTATATGAAAAGGGATGCCGCAAAACGGACAGTTTGGCGGCATCTTTTTTTGGCCGACAAAAAGACGGTAAGTATCGTAAGATACCTACCGTCTTCATTAATATGGTGGTTGATTCGTTATGGTTCAGAGCCTTTGCGGGCGTCGGGATCAGATCGGCTTGCCGATGCCCTCGGGCGCTGTCATCTTGTTCGCCCAGCGCTGGATCCATGTCGCGTCGATGATCGTGACCATTCCGTCTCCGTCGACGTCGGAAAGCTGCAGCGCCGTACCGAGCAGCGTGAGGAGATGCACATCATGACGCTGGATGGTCGTCGCGTCGATGATATCGACCTCTCCGCTGAGATTGGCGTCGCCGAGAAGCAGGGCGCCTACGGTGACAGTGATCTCAACATTTGTGCTGACGCTGCCGCAGCTGACGGTGACTGTGGCGGTACCGGGGGCGATGCCCTTTACCAGACCGTTTTCATCCACGGTGATGACGTCGTCATCCTCTGTGGAATAGGTGTACTTCGCCTCAGACGCCGCCGAGGCAGGAGTGACAGTCGGCATGATAAAGCGTTCGGAGCCGAGCGGAACGGTGACCGCCTCCGCGGATACCGCGGCGACCTCCTTGGGAACGGGCTTGACGAACTGTCCGATACCCAACTCGTCGAGGAAGTTGTACGGCTCTTCGCCCTTGACCTCAGTCCAGCCGATACCGTCCTTGGGGGTGATCGCCAGCCTGAGATTCGCCGAATTTGTGCCGTATTTATCAAAGATGCTTTCGGGGATATCGTCGCTGACAAAGCTGAGCTCCACACCGGAACCGACGCCGATCTCGGGGATCTCGATACCGCCGTAATTGATGTAGAACGGGTCGACGTCAGGCACGTCGCGATTCATGACGTCCGCCTGCGCCGCCATGTCGTTGAAGATGAAGTCGAGCTCATCGCCGCCCTCATACGGCGCGTTACCGGTGTTGGTAACGGTCGCGGTGACATGGTAGCAGGTGGTATCGTTATCGTCGGTGAACAGCTGTTCGGGATCGGCGTATGCCAGATCGATCGACAGACGCGGCGAGCTGGTCAGCGATGCGGACTCGGAGCGATACTTTCTTTCTCCGTTTTCTTCGATCTGATAGTAGAACAGGATCGGCTCATTCGCGAGATCGGCGTCCTTCGGTACGGTGTACTCAAACTCGGCTTCCTTCTCTTCTCCGGCAAGCCATACCGGATAGGTAACGGAGGCGGTACGTCCGGATCGGGCAACTGCGACAACTACAGTTGGACAGCCACGCGTTCGCTCTCTGCAGGCGATGTGATACTGGGCGATTACACCTGGACCATCACGGCTCCCGATGGGGCGTACTTTGGCTACGAGGGCTCGTCAAATCAACGCGGAGCGCAGTTTGGCTCGGGCAAGAAACCGATTCAGAACCTCTCGCTCACCACAAACGAGGTAGTTAGTTGCCTTATCTCCTCCGTCACCGTTACTGCTGCCATGGCAAGTGGCGGAGACAGCAAGCTCAGCCTCTACATCAACGGCACACAAGTAGGCACGGAGCAGGCCCTCACTACCACTTCCACGCAATATACGTTCCAGAATGTGGATGACCTGGTCGGCCAACTCGAGATTCGAATCGCCAACACCCAGAAGGCCGCATATATCAAGCAAATCGAGATTAGCCAAACCGGCGCTACCACCGAGATCCGGAGCACTGAGGAGCAATCCGAGACACGCAAAATCATCCGCAATGGAGAGCTGCTTATCCTCCGTGACGACGCCACCTACGACATCCTCGGCAGACGCGTTCACTAAGACTACACGCGCTACAAGAAGATTTACATAGCAGTAATCAGCGAGAAAAGTATGTTTTTGGCAGAAAAAATGCACTTTTCTCGCATTTTTATCTCAAAATTCTTGCAAAATTCAAAAAAAAGCAGTAACTTTGCACCCGCTTTTGAAATCACGCGGTGTTCTTCCTGATCGCTGCGTGAGGGAAATTGAGCGTTAACGCATGGGTAAAACGAACAACATATTGCTTAATCTGAAT
>CACWXE010000041.1 GCA_902764715.1 uncultured Ruminococcus sp.
AGGGCGAGAACATGAACCGTCATGTCGTCATCGGTCCCGACGGTAAGAGCAGAGAGAACAACCGCGGCAGAGGCGGCAGACGTAATAACTACGGCAGAATCGATAAATAAAATAATTGTCATTGCGAGGGCACGACACGCGTGTCAGCCCGTGGCAATCTCAACCGATTTAGGTTATCATGATCGCGGGCGGATTATCCGTCCGCATTTTGTTTTAGTGATTAGAATAATATGTAAGGAGAAACATTATGAACCTTACGACGATCGCCGCTATCTCGACCGCGCAGGCAAGCGCGGGGATCTCCGTCATCCGTATTTCGGGCGATGACGCGATCACGATAGCGGACAGGGTGTTTCAATCAAAATCAGGAAAAAAGCTGAGCGAGATGAAGGGCTACACCTGCGCTCTCGGACAGGCACATGCCGAGCATGAACCGATCGACGAATGTATCGCGACCGTGTTCAGAGCGCCGCACAGCTATACGGGAGAAGATGTGGTGGAGCTGTCATGTCACGGCGGCGTCTATCTCACGGCGCAGGTGCTCCGGGCGGTATTCGACGCGGGCGCTCAGGCGGCGCAGGCAGGTGAATTCACCAAGCGCGCTTTTCTGAACGGAAAGCTCGATCTGGTGGAAGCGGAATCGGTGATGGATCTGATCTCCTCACGCTCCAAGGCTTCCGCAAGAGCGGCGTTGAACATCAAGGAGGGCGCTCTCTCCCGCCGTATCAATGAGATCAAAAATACACTGACGGATCAGGCGGCGCATTTGAACGCGTGGGCGGATTACCCGGAAGAGGATATTCCCGAGATCGAAAACAGTACCCTAAATGATATTTTGTCGATCGCTAAGATCAACCTTGAAGCGATCTTAAGGGAATATGATAACGGCAAGGTGCTAAAGGACGGGATCGATACCGTGATCGCCGGCAAGCCGAATGTCGGCAAAAGTACGCTGATGAATCTGCTCGCGGGATATGATAAAAGCATTGTCACCTCGGTAGCGGGCACGACCAGAGATATCGTGGAAGAAAGCGTAAATCTGGACAATATCATCCTCAACCTGAGCGATACCGCCGGCATCCACCATACGCAGGATGAGATCGAGAGCATCGGTGTCGATAAAGCGAAAAACAGAGTGAACAGCGCGGCTCTGATCTTATGTGTCTTTGACAGCTCAAAGGAGCTTGATGATGAGGACAGGGCGATCATCCGGATGGTAAACGACACGAACGCGATCGCAATCATCAACAAAACCGATTTGCCGTGTCAGATGGATATGACGGAGATCAATGACGCGTTTGAGAAAACGGTCAACCTTTCCGCTAAGCACGGCGAGGGTATCAGGGAGCTGATCGATGCGATCAAACAGGTCTGCGCGATCGGCGACGTCAACGCTGCGGATGCGTTGATTTATAACGAAAGACAACGTGCTTTGGTCAAACAATCAATAAATTGTGTCACTGAGGCGATAGAAGCACTAAATATGGGAATGACCCTCGACGCGGTCACGGTGTTGATAGAAGAAGCCATCGGCAGCTTATGCGAGCTGACCGGTGAACGCGTATCGGATGAAGTGATCGACAGGGTATTCCATCAATTTTGCGTGGGTAAATAAAATGTTTCACGTGAAACAATAGCCTCCCTTTCCTAAGGGAGGTGGCTCGGACATGTGTGTCCGAGACGGAGGGTTGCTAAAAAACTCAATCTTATCCTTTGGAGGAAAATATGTCAACCTATTTTGCAGGTGAATATGACGTAGCAGTGATCGGTGCGGGTCACGCGGGAATCGAAGCGGCATTGGCGGCGGCACGATTGGGATGCCGCACGGCTGTCTTTACCATCAATATGGACGCGGTGGGCAACTGCCCCTGTAACCCTTCGATCGGCGGTACGGCTAAGGGTCATCTGGTGCGAGAGATCGACGCGCTGGGCGGCGAGATGGGTCGCACGGCGGATGAATGTACCTTGCAGAGCCGTATGCTGAATCGAGGGAAAGGGCCTGCAGTTCATTCTCTGCGCGCGCAGATCGATCGACGCAAATATTCCGCGGTGATGAAGCATAAGCTCGAACTGCAGGAGAATCTTGATCTTCGTCAAGCGGAGATCACGGATATCGTGCAGGATGAAAACGGCTGGCATTTGACGACCAGAATGTTGGGTGTATATCGAGCGAAAACCGTCATCATCGCGACGGGCACCTATCTCGGCGGACGAATCTATGTCGGCGAGGTCAGCTATGAGAGCGGCCCTGACGGGACGTTTCCCGCGGCGTTTTTGGGCGAAAGCTTGCGTAAGCTCGGCGTTAAGACCAGACGTTTCAAAACAGGTACGCCCGCGCGTGTCATGCGCAGTTCGATCGACTTCTCTGATCTGGAAGTGCAAAAGGGTGATGAACCGACCGTACCTTTTTCTTATGACACCCTCACTCCCCCGAAAAATAAGGTCGATTGTCATGTCAGCTGGACAAATGAAAATACAAAGAAGATCATTTTAGATAATATCCACCGCAGTCCGCTTTACGGCGGCAAGATCGAGGGTGTGGGCCCGCGCTATTGTCCGAGCTTGGAGGATAAGATCGTGCGCTTTGCGGACAAAAAGCGCCATCAGCTTTTTATCGAGCCCTGCGGTGAGGACACGGAGGAAATGTATTTGCAGGGTATGAGCTCTTCTTTGCCCGAGGAGGTGCAGATCGCGTTTTATCATACGATCCCCGGTTTGGAGAACGCGATGATCATGCGTCCCGCCTATGCGATCGAATATGATTGTATCGATCCGACCGATATGCTGGCGACTTTGGAGTTCAAACAATTCTCCGGGTTGTACGGCGCGGGACAATTCAACGGGTCTTCCGGTTATGAAGAAGCCGCCGCGCAGGGCTTTGTTGCGGGTGTGAATGCCGCCTTGAAGGTGCAGGGTAAAGATCCGCTGATCCTCGACCGTGCGTCCTCCTATATCGGAACACTGATCGATGATCTGGTCACCAAGGGTGCGAATGAACCGTACCGTATGATGACCAGCCGCAGTGAATATCGATTGATCCTGCGTCAGGATAATGCCGATGAGCGCTTGACGCCGATCGGCTATGATCTGGGTTTGATCAGTGAGGAACGGTATCAACGATTCTTACGCAAGCAGGAATTGATCAAAGAAGAGAAGAATCGTGTCGCAAAGACCGTGATCTCTCCCTCTCCTGTTTTGTCCGAGATACTTGTTTCACGTGAAACATCCGATGTGAAAACCGGTATCCGTTTGATCGAATTACTCAAGCGCCCCGAGTTGAAATATGAGGTGCTCGCGCCGATCGACCCCGATCGACCCGATCTTGACCCCGCTATATTTGAACAGGTCGAGATTGCCATCAAGTACGAGGGCTACATCAAAAAGCAGCTTGCCGCTGTTGAGAATATGCGGAAGCTGGAAAATAAACTCCTTCCCGACGATATTGATTATCGCGGCATCACGGGACTCCGATTGGAAGCGCAGGAGAAGCTCAGCGCGATCCGACCGCTGAACATCGGTCAGGCGAGCAGGATCAGCGGCATATCGCCCGCAGACGTCAATGTGCTGATAATCTACCTCGTCAAGCAGAAAGGCAGGCAAAATCATGAGTGATTTTAAAGAGATTCTTTTGCATACGCTTGCCGAGTTTGATATCGAGTTGGATGATCTTGTCGTCAACAGGCTTTGTATATACAACGAGCTTTTGATAGAATGGAATGAAAAGATCAATCTGACCGCCTTGACCGCGCCCGAGGATGTGGCGCTGAAGCATTTTACGGATAGTTTAATGCTGTTACGTTATATTGATATTGAAAAAGACGCGCGCGTCCGCGTCATCGACGTCGGCACCGGCGCGGGATTTCCCGGATTGGTGTTGAAGATCGCGCGACCCGATATCCGATTGACCCTACTGGACAGTCTGCAAAAACGATTGACCTTTTTAGATACGGTCTGCCGGGCGTTGGATATCGAGGATGTGGAGTTGATCCACAGCCGTGCCGAGGATGGTTCACGCACCGAGTTGCGCGACAGCTTTGATATCGCCGTATCGCGCGCGGTCGCTTCGATGAATACGCTGTGCGAATATGATATGCCGTATGTCAGGGTAGGGGGACGGTTTATCGCGATGAAGGGCAAAGACGCGGATAAAGAACTTGCGGAAGCGCAGAACGCGATCAATGAACTCGGCGGAAAACTGATCGAAAAGCATGATTTTATCCTCGGCAGCGCCGGCGAGCGCAGTATCATTGAGATCGAGAAGCTCAGCCCGACGCCGGAGAGATATCCGAGAAAAAGCAAGCAAATCAAAAATAAACCATTATAAAATGATGTCATCCTGTTTTGCGGGATGACATTTTCTTTTCTCTCTCGACAAAAGATTGTAAAAAAATCGTTCATAATCCGACAAAATATTTGACGATCATTTGATATGATAATACCTGTCAGGACAAGCTCATTGGTAATTGAGCTTTGGAGGTGAGGTGAGTACGGTGCATCTGCAAGTGGGCAGAGATAATAAGGTGCTGAATATCGCAACGATCCAGATTCGCCCCAACCGTACCCAACCGCGACGAACCTTTGACGAAAAAGAACTGAAAAGTCTGTCGCGTTCCATTGTAGAGAACGGGATCCTGCAGCCATTGGTCGTGCGGCGTATCAATAATACGGAGTTTGAGTTGATCGCCGGAGAAAGACGGCTCCGTGCCGCTGTGATGGCGGGATTGAGCAAGGTGCCGTGCGTCGTACATAAATGCAACGACAAGGACAGCGCGTTATTGGCGCTGATCGAAAATTTGCAAAGAACCGATCTGAATATGTTTGAGGAGGCTCGCGGGATCGCCCGCTTGATCCGCAAATATGGATTGACGCAAGAGCAGGCTGCGATCAAGCTCGGAAAAAAGCAAAGCACCATCGCCAACAAGCTCCGTTTGCTGCGCCTCGGATTCGAGGAGCAGGAATGGATCATGACGGCAAAGCTCTCGGAACGTCACGCGCGAACGCTCCTGCGTATCAACAACGAGGCGCTGCGTCGTGAGGTACTCAGCCGTATCATAGCCGAAGGATTGAGCGTGACACAATCGGAAGAGCTCGTCAATCAGGTGTTGATGAAAAAACCCGAGCCTGAACCGGAGCATAAGCCGGAGCGAAAGATGGCGATCAAGGATGTGCGTATCTTCGTCAACACCATCAACAAGGCGGTCGATACCATGCGTCTGTCCGGGATCAACGCGATCTCACGCCGCAATGAGACCGACGACTACATTGAATATACCGTGAAGATCCCGAAAGCGGTCAGTTGAGATGCCGCACCAGAAACTCCTTTACAACATGATTTAGGTATCACGGCGAAAGCCTGATATACATTTCTTTCCCGATAGGTTATGTGCCGTGTTTCGGCGTCCTTCATCCTCGTGAAAACGATGATAATCCTGTCAGAGGATGCCGAAACGACGAATCAATGATCTATCCACTCATACCCATTTCCTTATCTGAACCCCTTGCCGACAGCCGTGCGCGAAAGCGTGCGGCTGTCGGCATTTGTTTCACGTGAAACATTCTGCAACAAAATCATGAAAAAGTCTTTCAAAACACAACGTTTTGTGATACAATAGAACGCGTATGAAAACAAAACCAATGGTCGAACGGATAAAAAGCCGAAAAATGAACGGCTTGATCAGAAATCCGTCAACTAAGGAAGGAGAATGAATGACTAAGATCATCACGGTCGCGAACCAGAAAGGCGGGGTAGGGAAGACCACCTCTGCCGTTAACCTTGCCGCAGGTCTGGGTTATTACGGTAAGCGCACCCTGCTCGTCGATATCGATCCGCAGGGCAACGCGACCAGCGGCGTAGGCTTCGATAAGCGCGCAATCGAGAAAAGTACCTATGATATCCTGCTGAACGAGGCGAAGGCAGCGGAAGTGATCCTGCACACAAAGTACAATAATCTGGACTTAATGCCTGCGGGTATCGACCTTGCCGCGGCAGAGTTCGAGATCATGGACGCGCCCGACAGACTGCAAAGATTAAAAAAGGCGCTGTTGCCCGTCAAGGAAAACTACGATTACATCATCATCGACTGTCCGCCGTCGCTGGGTATCATCACGACCAACGCGCTGACCGCCTGCGACAGCGTGCTGGTACCCATCCAGTGCGAATATTACGCGCTGGAGGGTCTGTCACAGCTGATGAACTCCGTGCGCTATGTCAAGCGTAAGCTCAACGAACACATCTATATCGAGGGCGTGCTCCTGACGATGTATGACGGCAGACTGAACCTGACCCAGCAGGTCGTCAACGAGGTCAAGCAGTTCTTCCCGAAGAAGGTGTTCGGCACGGTGATCCCGCGAGGCGTCCGCCTAAGCGAGGCGCCCTCGTTCGGCAAACCCATTATGTATTATGATAAGAACTGCAGAGGTACCGAGGCTTATTTGAGCTTGGCGCAGGAATTGATCAAGAAGGAGAGAAAGAATGGCTAAGAAAATAGGCGGCCTCGGCAAAGGACTTTCGGCGATCTTCAGCGAAAATGACACCGAGGATAACAACGAAGTCGTCACCATAAAAATATCACAGATCGAGCCGAATCGAAATCAGCCGCGCCGCAGCTTTGATGAGGACGCGCTCGAGGAATTATCACAGAGCATCAAGGAACACGGCGTTTTGCAGCCGATCTTAGTACGTCCGCAGATCTACGGCGGCTACCAGATCGTCGCCGGTGAGCGCAGATACCGCGCCTCACGGATGGCAGGACTGACCGAGATCCCCGCGATCATCAAGGAGCTGTCCGACAGCGAGACGATGCAGATCGCGCTGATCGAAAATCTCCAGCGCCGTGATCTGTCCGATCTTGAGGAAGCAAAGGGTTATCAGACCTTGATGGACGAGTACGGCTTCTCTCAGGAGGACGTCGCGCGTACCGTCGGAAAGTCACGCTCCGCCGTGGCGAATACGCTCCGCTTGCTCGGCTTGCCCGATGACGTCAAGGAGTTGCTCGAACAGGGCAAGATCAGCGCGGGTCACGCAAGAGCGCTGCTCGCCGTGGATCAGGACAAACAGATCAAAGAAGCCGCCGGCAAGATCATCAAAGAGGGTCTGTCGGTTCGCCAGACGGAAAAGCTCGTCAAAAGCATGGGCAGCGCAAAGCCGAAGAAACCCGCTGTGCAGAAGCTCAGCCCCTACGCGGAGGTGGAACTGGCACTGTCCGACGCGCTCGGCACCAAGGTAACGGTGACGGAGAACAAGAAAAAGGGCGGCGGAACACTGAATATCGAGTTCTACGACCCCGAAGAATTGTTCTCGCTCACACATAAGCTGGAAAAGCTGTGGGAGTGATTATTATTGTAGGGACGAGCATTGCTCGTCCACATAGTTAAAAGAAACTTTCCGTTTACAACTTTCGATAGTGGAAACGCCCGATATTTTCGGACGACCGATGGTCGTCCCTACGGAAAAGTGAGTCAGGCTTCGCGTTTTACAGTGAAAAAACGGTGAGGAAAAGATCCCGCCATATAATACGATGAAAGGTATGAAAAAACATGATCGACATTAAGTTTTTAAGAGAAAACCCCGATGTAGTAAAGGAAAACATCAAAAAGAAATTTCAGGATAAAAAGCTCGCGCTCGTAGACGAGGTCATCGAGCTGGATAAGAAAGCCCGCGCCGCAAAGGGCGAAGCGGATGCGCTGCGTGCCAACCGCAACAAGATTTCCAAGGAAATAGGCGGGTGCTACGCGCGCGGTGAGCGCGATAAGGCGGAGGAGCTAAAAGCACAGGTCGCCGCGGACGGTGAGAAGCTCGCCGAGCTCGAGAAAAAGGAAGTCGAGCTCAATGAGAAGGTCACCGAGATCATGATGGTGATCCCGAACATCATCGACCCGAGCGTTCCGGTCGGTAAGGATGATTCCGAGAACGTGGAGATCGAGCGCTTCGGCGAGCCGGTCGTACCGGATTTTGAGATCCCGTACCACACCGAGATCATGGAGAAGCTCAGCGGTATCGACCTCGACGCGGCGCGTAAGGTCGCGGGCAACGGCTTCTATTATCTGATGGGCGATATCGCCCGTCTGCACAGCGCGGTCATCTCTTACGCGCGTGATTTTATGATCAACAAGGGCTTTACCTACTGCATCCCGCCCTACATGATCCGCAGTAATGTCGTATCGGGCGTCATGTCCTTTGCCGAGATGGACGCCATGATGTATAAGATCGAGGGCGAGGATCTCTTCCTGATCGGTACCTCAGAGCACAGCATGATCGGTAAATTCATCGACACCATCCTGCAGGAGGATGACCTGCCCTACACCCTGACCTCCTACAGCCCCTGCTTCCGCAAGGAGAAGGGCGCTCACGGTATCGAGGAGAGAGGTGTCTATCGTATCCACCAGTTCGAGAAGCAGGAAATGATCGTCGTCTGCAAGCCCGACGAATCCAAGATGTGGTTCGATCAACTCTGGCAGAATACGGTCGAATTCTTCCGTACCCTCGACGTACCGGTACGCACCCTCGAGTGCTGTTCCGGTGACCTCGCTGATCTCAAGGTCAAGAGCATTGACGTTGAGGCATGGAGCCCCAGACAGAAGAAGTATTTTGAGGTCGGCTCCTGCTCGAATCTCAGCGACGCGCAGGCACGCCGTCTGAAGATCCGCGTCAACGGCAAGGACGGCAAAAAGTACTTTGCGCATACCCTCAACAACACCTGTGTCGCACCGCCCCGTATGCTGATCGCGTTCCTCGAGAACAACCTCAATGAGGACGGCAGTGTGAACATCCCCGAGGCGCTCAGACCGTATATGGGCGGCATGGAGAAGATCGAAGCAAAGTAATATCTTGATATAATGAATCAGATTGAGATTTCCACAGGCATGACACACGTGTCACACCTGTGCAATGATGATCGATAGAACGAGGTCTTTATGAAATTATCATTGATCAGTAAATATCGTACCCATATCATGGGCTTTGCGATACTGTGGATCATGTGGTTCCACTCACCCTATACATGGAAAAATGAAGCACTCCATTTTATCCACGATATCGGATTTTACGGCGTAGATATGTTCCTGCTGGTATCGGGACTGGGATTGTATTTTTCGATGCGTAAGTCGAAGAGCATCGGCGAGTTTTATAAAAAACGCGCCATCCGTATCCTGCCCGCATATCTGATCGTGACCGTCAGCTGGTACGCGTTCTACAAGCCGGAGGTGAGCTTTACCGATAAGCTCCTGTCGATTTTGGGTATCAACTATTTTCGCGGCAACATCACAGGCAGACCCGAGTATTTTGACTGGTTTTTGCCGACGCTCTTTGTGCTCTATCTTTTGACGCCGCTGTATGATAAGCTGTTCCAAAAGGCGAGCGTGAAATGGAGATTCACCCTGCTGTGTATGTCGATCTCGCCGCTGTTGTGCATCATCTTCTACCATACCGGTCAGCAGGTGTTGTACGGCAGTACGGTACGTATCGCGGTGTTCCTGGTCGGCTACTGGATCGGCTGGTTCCTCTATGAGAAAAAGACCGAGGATAAGGCGAGCTGGATGGTGCATCTGCCGCTGTTGTTCGTCGGCATCACGTTGGTATATTGCATCCAGAAGTATATCAAAAATCCGACCGTCTTCTGGGGATTGAATTGCTACCCCGCATTGTTGGTCGCGCCGTCACTGTGCGTATTATTGGGCGGACTGTTCTACCTCGCCGACAAGTATCTCAAGGTCGTCGGAAAGGTCTTGCTGTTCCCGTTCTTTGTCTGCGGTAAGTACAGCCTGGAGATCTACCTTTTCCATCAGCGTTTGATGGAGATCGCGAACGGCGACAAGGGTGCTCCGATCCGCAATTTCCTTGCGACAAAGCTGCATATCAACGCGTTTTCCGGCGGTTATTACTTTTTGATCGGGATCGTGTCGATCATTCTGGCAGCTGCATTACATGAGCTGATCGCGTTGGTAACAAGGCTGATCAGAGGGGGCGGAAAGAAGAAAAAGCAGATAGCGACAGAAAAATCGGATCAGATAAATGCCGAAGAAGCCGTGAAGGAAACCGCAACTCCCGCAACAAAAGAAGTAACTGTATAAAGTAAGACCCCGCTGTGAGAAAACAGCGGGGTCGCATTTTATATCTTAACTTTATGATGGTTGAAACGATCTTCGAATTCATGAGCCAATCTTTTCCACTCAGAGGGAGAGTATTTCTTCTCGATCACCTTACGCGCCTCGTCCATATTGGGCGGGCGTTTTTTGGTATTGTGGCAGTCGGTGCCGATGAAGTGCAGCAGATCGTTATCGATCATTTTCAGCGCCAGCTTGCGCGAACGCCACGAGGTAAACGCCTCGGCGTTACATTGGAAATAGAAGGGCTGGTCAAAGAGCTGCGCGAACATATCGCGCTTTTGGATCGACTGATAGCGCTCCACATGCGCGAGCACGATGTGCAGATCATAGTTGTATTGCAGGGTGATCAGCTCGTCAAAGATCCT
>CACWXE010000042.1 GCA_902764715.1 uncultured Ruminococcus sp.
ATTTTCCTGTTTTTGGACATAACAATGCTCCCTTCATGGTTAACAGTGTTTTTTATTTCACTGTCTTCCATAAAGGGAGCATACCATCATGCGGCAGCCCTGTCTTTTGTTTTAATGTATCTCCCTTCGGTCGATCAATTCATGCAATCCCTCCGCCTCGTACCTCGGTACTTCCCTTTACCAAAGGGCGGCTGTGGTTGAGATCAAACGCGTGCGTCTTTTTCCCGACATGAATGTTTAATATAGGAGCCTTGACTATTCCGAATAATCCGACCATGCTCCGGCGGAATATCTGGACTTTGTTTTCATCTTTCCGGGATCGGGTGTGGGATCGACCGACATATCGATCTTGTAGAGCTTGCCGATCAGGTCGTTGGTGTAGGGGATATCGGTAGTCTGGAACGCCGTCTTGCCCTGAGCGACCTCTTTGTCGGTCACGCCGGAATCAAAGATGATGCCGGTATTGCCCCAAGGCGCCACGACGCGATAGATATCGGAGCTGCCTAAGCGCTCCATCTCAAAGCCCGGCCACTCCGCGTAATAATACGGATCCCGGGTGACGCTGTTGAACGCCAGCCCACCCCACCAGTAGGCATAGACCTTATCCCACTTCGTCTCACTGTTGTCATAATAGACATAGCCGGGTGTGATATCGTTAGGGTCAAGGTCGAGTTCTGCAAGATACTTCTCAAGGGGATCGGTGGTATCCTCATATTGCACCGGAACGCCGCAGGATAATGCTGAAACATTCTGCGTGAACACTGCCTCCAGGAATTCGGGATAGATGCTTCTCCAATAATCGATCAAATGCTCGCCGGACTCATACTTGCTGAATACAAGCTTATCCTTGGCATAGCCTTTCTTGATCAGATCGTTATACATCGTTTCGGTCACATTGCCGTTATCCGTGTGATAGCTGCCGGCGTAGAAATACAAAAACGGCGCGTTTTTCATTTTCAGCTTGTCCTTGAGAAATGCATTCCATTCCTTTTCGGCATACATATCAAAGGTAGCCGACATCACGCCGCCCGTACCGAACTTGTCGGGATGGGACAGCACCGTGTAAAAGGTCTCGAGTCCGCCCAGAGAACTGCCGGCGAGTGCGGTATGCTTCGCGTCGGTATGGACATGATAATGCTCGTTGACATACGGCATCACGGTATCGCACAGGAAATCCGCGAAGGCACTGCCGCGTTTTTCGGTCAGATCCTCCGCCTTGGCGTTTTCGGGCGCATCCTCCATGTTGATCTCGCCCAGATCGGGGACCAGCTCATCCATTCTGAAGGCGTCGCTGTTGTCGACCGCAACGAGGATCGCCTTGTTCTCGGTCACATTCATCATGCTCGTAAGGTGCTCGCTGACATTCCAGCACACCATATCGTTGTCCATCCCTCTGTCTCTGCCGGTCGCTAAAACGCTCTGACCGTCAAACAGATAGATGACGGAATACTTTTCCTGTGCCTTTTCGTCATAATCCTCGGGCGTCCAGATATAGACCTTTTTCTCCCGGCCGTCAAACTGAAACGACTTTGTTTCAAACTGCGGATCATAGACCGGCTTTTCGCCGACCGTATAAGGCAGCAACATATCATTCTCGACGTTCCAGCCGCTGATGAAGCTGTTGAACGCGACGTCCATGCTGTCCTTGCCGTCGCCGGTCAAATGCACCATGTTGTACTTGTTGACGTCCGCCTCACAGCTGAAGATGTTACAGTCGCCGTCCTCCTCGCTGATCGACATTTCCTTCTGCAATGTTTCACCGGTCTCGGTGTTCAGAAAGGTCGCGGTCATCTCGGCGTACTTTTTAGGCGCTCTGACCGTCAGCGGACGCAGCAGTTCGCCGACCGCCTTTTTGGAATCGGCGGTGCTGTTCGCGGGATCGGAACACGCCGTCAATATCGAAACGCACAGCACGGCGCATAATAATCCTGACAGTATCTTTTTTATCATCACGATATTCTCCTTTATCTCAGCTGTTCATACAGCGATCGACCCACGCGATAAAGTTCTCGGTACTGTTGCCGGTACGCTCCGCCTCGGTATGATCCTGCTCCCATACGGTCTCAAAATCCACGCTGTCAACGCTTTCATATTGATCCAGCGCGAGCGCGAGATTGATCTCGGTGGTCAGCGCGTTTGTCTTTTGCTCGATCCCGGAACGGATCCGCCAATAGGGCGCGACCTTCGCCGTTTCGTAACCGTCCTCACTCTCCATCAGATAATAGAGCGGGGTATACATGTCCACACGCTGTTTGATGCTGTAGCCGAGAGGATCGGTTTTTTTGAGATCGTCGTTGTATTCCGCGGCGTATTCGCTGTTCAGCCCGGTCAGTACATCGGCAAGGATGCTGTCGAAGTGAGCGCCTTTCCCGTCGCCGCAGCCGAACAGGAAATTATTGGTCTTTGGCTGGTCAAACGCTACGATCATCTCGGACGCGACCTTGCAGTGCTTCGCGAAATCCGCGACGTTGGTGATCTTGGCGGTATTGGTGCTCTTGTCATAGGTGATCCACTTTTGATCCGCGTTCAGGCTGTCGATATACTCCTGCGCGGAGCTGTTGCTGAAATTCGTATCGGTCAAGTAATGGTTGAGCGAGGTCTCGATCACGCCCTTGACATGCTCATAATAACTGCCCGCCTGCGCGATCCCTTCCGCGGACTCCGTCAGGGTCAGCGCCTTGCCGTTCGCGTCCTTGAAGCCGGCGCTGTTGACATATTGCATATACGCCTTTGCCAATCCGTCGGAGATCGCGTTTTCTTCCGCACTGCGATCCTTGCGGGTACAGCCCATCATCCACTCGTACTCCGCGTTGGCAGTACCGAGGTTAGTGACGGGACACCATGCCATCGTGCCTTTGACGGAGTCGGACACTCCCTGCACCGCGCCGATCGCTTCCAGATACGGATCATACAGGGCGCTGTCGCCGGACGCGCCGAGGATCGCCGCCTGCGCGCCGCCGCCGCTCATGCCGCATACAAAGATGCTCTCCATATCGCCGGGGAGCACATCATCGGCATAGCGAAGATAACGGATCGCCGCTTTGAGGTCGGTCACGCCCGCGGGAGCGCCTTCACGGATGCCGCGGCAGCCGGGGGAGATATAGATCATTCCCCGCGAGGTGATCGCCGCGATATTCTCTAAGATAGCCTTGTTCCGGGACACAAACTCCTCAGTCAGCGCTTCGGCGGCTGCATAACCGGGCGTGTGGATCTCCATCGTGACCGGCGCGTTCAGGGCGGTATAGCCGCTCAGCTGTGTGCTGTCATTCAGCTTGCAGGTATAGGTATCGTCGCCGTTATCGGCCGCGTCCATATACGCGCCGGGGACAAAGACCGCGAGCTGTTCATAGCGTTCGTCGGCAGGCGTTTCACAATAGCCGATACCGACCTGATAGTAAAGATCATATTCTTTATTGTAATGCCACTTTGCCATGTCGGGCTTGGTGAGATTGGTAACAGGCTGCGGAGCAGTCGTTTCCGCTGTTTTGCCGCTGTCGGAGCCACCGCAGGCGGCGAGAAGAACAGCTATGATGATGATAATGAAAGCGAATGATAATACTCTTTTCATTTTCTTTATCCCCTTGATCATAATCATGCGTCTATCTGCCCTGATAAACCATCGCGTTCAAAAATTCTGAAATAATACCGCGCCAGAAGGAAGTTTCATGACCGCCTATCTCCTCCCGACGATAGGCAAACCGATCCTCGGGATAACCCATCTCTTTGATGCGGGCGACCATCTCATCGGTCACATCTCCGTTGTCCGCTTCTTCATTCCCGCAGTAGAAATACAGAAAAGGAGCTTGCTTATCAAAGCTCTTTTTACTGAGATACGACCGCCAGCATTCATCCGTGTACAGCATGAATGAAGGCGACATAACGCC
This sequence comes from uncultured Ruminococcus sp., assembly GCA_902764715.1. GTDB lineage: Bacteria > Bacillota > Clostridia > Oscillospirales > Acutalibacteraceae > Ruminococcoides. Next base: position 3,885 of record CACWXE010000042.1, read on the forward strand.
CGCCGTACCAAAGAGCTCAGGATGCTCCAACGCGATATAGAAGGCTTCCAGTCCGCCCAGAGACTTGCCGACGACAGAGGTATGCAAAGCGTCGGCATAAACATTGTAATGCTGCTGAACATAAGGAACCGCCGTGTCTGCGATGAAATCAGAGAGTAGCGTTCCGCATTTCTTCGTTTCTTCCTCGAAAGCAAGCTCACCTAAATCGGGCACCAGCTCATCCATTCGGGTGTAATCCTGCTTCGCGTCGCCAAAGGTATCGACCGCAACGACGATTGCCTGATAGCCGGTCGCCGCCGTCATACTCTGTACCTGCACATCGGCGTTCTCGCTTTTGAGAAGCGTCTCGCCCGGAAAACCCAGATAGATCATAGCCTGCCCGTCAAGCAGATAAACAGTGGCGTATTTTTCATCCGAGGATGGGTCATAATCGTCCGGAGTCCATATATGCAAGACCTTGTCATAGCCGTTGAAGGTCAAGGTCACATCGTCATACATCTCGTTGTTGTAGATAAAAGTATCATCGGAATCGACGCTGTTAAGGACACGGCTTTCATACGGATCATCCGACCCCTCGGTATACGACAGAAAACCGTGTTTGGAATTATACCATCCGCTGACACAGCGGTTGAACGCGACCTTAGTAGTATGGAAGCCGTCATAACTGAAGTGTACCGTATCATAAGCAGAAGGGTCGCCCTCGCAGGAATAGGTACAGCCGTATCGATCCTCGCCGACTGATTTCATTTTGACCTCAGTCGTAGCCTTGCTCTCGTGATTTTCAAAAACGGCGACGACTTCTTTTCTCTTCTCGATATCCTTAAAATACAGCGTATGGAGGTCATTGTTTCCGTTTTTTCCGCACGATGCAAGCAGTAATGTCACGATCACCGCCATCATCATAATCGCTGTCAGTCTTTTCATGTTGCTTTACTTATCCTCAAACAGTATTTTCAGCAGCGCGCTCGGGATCTGCTGTACATACGACATGCCGGATCCGGTGTTGGACACAGCGAACAGGTACACATCACGGTCGGTATTGATGTAATCCACCGCGCCGAAATGCGGAGGGATCTGTCCGACGTGACCCGCGCCGCCGTATGACATATGCCAAAAGCCGTAGCAGTATTCCTCCGAGCTGTACGGATTGACGTCCTGCGTCATCTGTCGGAAAGCGTCGGTCGATATCACCTTGCCGCCGCTGAGTCCGCGCATCCATCGATCCATATCCGCCGCGTTGGATACCACGTCGCCCGCTCCCTTGGTCAAGCCGGGATTGTAGAATTCCGCTTGCGTAGATGCTGATTCGGAAAGCGTGAAGTTACGGTCGCTATCCCCGGCTGCTCCATACGTGAAACCGGTGTGGGTCATTTCCAGCGGTTCCAAAAAGTATGTTCTGAGATACTCATGATAGGAGATGCCGCTCACCTGTTCCACGATCTCGGCGAGCAAAAAGTAGTTGGAGTTGGAATACCCGTAATCATCACCGGGATCAAATTGCAATTCGGCGTCAAATATCGCTTTCTTGATGGTATCAACGTTGTCCTGTTCATCGGCGCCCAAGGATTTCGGATCCACCAGCTCCAGGTGGTTTTTAATCCCGGAGCTCATATTGAGAAGGTTTTTGATCGTCAGCTTGTCGCCGTATCGATACGCGGGGAAATAGCGCTCCAAGGTGTCGTCTACGCTGAGCTTCTTTTGCTCGCAAAGCAGCATGACGCACGCCGCGCAGAATTGCTTTGATACGGAGCCGACGGGCATGGAAGCGTCGATCGTCAGCGGCTGTTTGTTATCATCGTTGCCGTCGACATATTGATAGATCACGTCGCCGCCCTTGGTGATCTGCACGACGCCCTTGAAGCTGTTGTTCGATAATACTGCGTCGAGCTGATCTTTCTTATCGGTCGATATCGTTTCCGACGCGGTTTCGGCGCTTTGTGTTTCTTTTGCTTGGTCGGTACATCCCGCGGTGATCATGATGAATACAACGCATAGAACACCGCAGATCGCTCTTGTGATAATCGCTTTCATTTTTTTGTTCCTTTTTTAGTTGATCGGACATCAAACCGGGGCATTTTCGATCGGAAAGTGATCGATCATTCCTGCCGTGAATCGCTGGATCCGGGTCGCGTCAGTCACATCCAGACCGCTTCCGTCCACATCGGCAGCCTTTTCTCTGAAAACAACCTGCGGATATTCGATCAATACGCGCTGGATCACGGTCGCGTCGAGGATCGTCACCGCACCGTCGCAGTCGGCGTCGCCGTAGACGAGCGTATCATCGGGAACGTCGGGTGCTTTGATATGATCGCCGCCGATATGGATGCCGTGTTCGTCAAAGTGATCGGGGTTCAGACAGTTTTCGTCACGGGAGATGAAGTATTCGCTCGTTGTCGCGTAGCTTCCGTAGCAGCCGTCCCCGTAGTAAACATACCAGTTGCCGGCGTACGGTCTGTTGGGGATGTACGGGCTCGTAATAATCTCGGGATCGGGATCGACGATGAAGATACAGCCGTCCATATTATCTTGGTTGGGACTGCCCTCGGGGAGGGTGTCATAGTCGCCCGCGTATGCTTCTTCGATATTGATGATCTCGGTCTGGCAATGCAGATCGAATACATCGGGATTCTCCGATTGCTCCGCGAAAAAGCCGTTGTTCCAGGTCACATTGATAACGTCGGCGGGGACGTCGGCATAGTAGACGCCCTGATCGTAATGATCGACACACGCGCGATAGCCGGGATAGGCTTGCGGCTGAACGGAACCGCTCCACCAGAAAACACCCGCGTGATATCGGTTATGATAAACGCCGTATTTGCTGTACCAGCTGTCCGATCGGGGCATTTGGAAGTAGATACGGTTGGTATCGATCGATCCGCCTGACGCTGATCCCGCCTGAGCGATCGCCTCTTCGACGGAGCTCTGCGGCTGATAGCTGCTATCCTCCGCGCTGACGACCGTAGCAGTACAAGCGATCAGCAGAGAGATCATAAGGATCAAAGCGAAACATTTCGTCAAAACAGTTTTCATCAAAACCATCCTTTCAACAATGGTTGGTGTGCCGCTTACTACCACTATAATAAAACAGCTGCCCGATCAATATCAAGCAACTGTTTAATCGATTATTCAACAGATCGGAGAATTATTCAACCGACGGTTTAAAAGAGCGGTTTTTCTCTGTCGCACAGACCGAAGAACGGGTACTGGCATCCCTTGGCGATCTCGTCCGCGTAACAGAGCAGCGGCAGTACGTTCGCCTCAAAGCGGATGATATACGAGTTGATCTCCCCGTCTACCGAGGCAATCTTCATGGGATGCACGATCTTTTTGTCGCACAGCGTCTTCATACAGCGCTCCACCTCGCTCAGCTCCATCCCTGTTCCCTGACTGATCAGCTGGGTGGTGACCGGGATGTTGGACACCGTATAAAGATAATAGAGGGTTTTCAGTATTTTTTTATCCGCTAAGAGCGCAAAGACCTGTCGGATGGCTTCTTCACTTTCAAAATAAGACAGAATGCTGTCCTCCTGCGGTCGTACCATCAGGAAAAAATAGCGGAAATCATTTGACATCCGCGCCATCGTCAAACCGTCGTCACGCAGGAGCTTCGCGATAAAATCCGGGCTTTGTTCGGTTTGCTGAACGAGATGACCGGAAAAAGCTTCGTAAAAGCTCTCCGAAAAGCTCTCGTCACCCGTCAGTCCGGGGATGAATGACCAGCAATAGTTGAACGCCTGACGAAACGCCTCTTCACTCGGCAGTGTGCTCAGTTTTTTGCTCAGCAAGAGCTGTACATCCTGCTCCTCTCTGCCGAAGAGCGCGTCGATGCTGACGCCCAGCGCGTCGGCAAGCCGCGGCAGGACCTCCGCGTCGGGGGTACCTCCGCGCTCCCACTTGGAAACAGCCTGCGTCGTGACGCCGATCATGCCGCCGAGCTTCTCCTGCGTGTATTTCTTTTGGACACGATACTTCTTGATTTGCTCTCCGATCACACTCATTTTCAACCCTCCGTTGAATCATTACCTTCATTGTATCAAATCATGTGGGGTTTGTCCATAGATTTGCGTTGTTTTTTGATCCGCAAAAGCTCTGCCGACAGCGATACGATCACAGCCGCAAAGAGTCAAGAGCGCAGAATGCATTTTTATGCAGATCGCGTGCCCGTCTGTCAGGTGTGGATCGATCAGCAATTACTAAATATTTATGTAGACAATTCTTATGCATTCTGTTATCATATAAGCAGAGATCCAAAAGCCATCAGAACAGCGAGGAAAAAACCATGGGTACGAGAAAAAAACGCGCCTTAGAGGTGCCGCTCAAAGCGGAAAGCTACAATGAAGCCTTTGCGTTCATTGAGCAATGGATGACGCAGCACGGGATCAGCGAAAAAAGCATCTATGAGACCGGTCTGCTGTTTGAGGCGCTGTTTCAGGATATGATCGATCAGGGATTTCCCCGGGATACCATCCTGACGATCAAGCCGCAGAGGGTGTTCGGCGAATACAATATCAAGCTCGGCTTTGAGGGCGAGTCATATATCCCGACCCTCAAAAAGGATCAGGAAGAGATCTCCCCCGAGCTGATGATCGTCAAGGCGTACAGCGACAAGGTCGGCTACCGATACCGACTGGGCTATAACCGCGTCAGCATCGTTGTCAAAAGGAACTACAGCAGCTCACTGCTCTCCTGCCTGATCGCGATCGTGCTTGCGATGCTGATCACTACACCGATGATCGCGTTCATGAGCAAGGGCGAGTTGAATCATATCGATACGACCTATATCAAGCCGCTGATCAAGCAGTTCGCGAACGCGATGCTCATGATAGGCGCCCCGGTCACGTTCTTCTCGCTGATCAAAAATCTGACGGATATCTATATCCTGTCGGAGAAGAGCTCCTCCGCAAGAAAATTGCAGATAAAAACGATCGTCACCTCCCTGACCGCTATTTTTCTGGCGCTGATCACGGGAATCGCGATCTCGATTATGATGAGCTCCCATCACGGTTATCTCGAAAACCAAGGTACGTTCGCGAGCGGACTGAACGCCGAACAGTTCATCGCCTCGCTGGTACCCAGTAGTATCTTTGAACCGTTCGAGACCTATATGCCGTTCCCGATCATCATCGTAGCGCTGCTGTTGACCTACGCGCTGTGCTCGATCGGAGAATACTTTGACTCGGTACATAGGTTCATCAATATCTGCTTGGAGGTATTCTCCAAGATGGTGACCGTCGTGATGTTCACCCTGCCGTTCTTCTGCTTTTTGGCGGTGCTCTCCATGCTGATGGTCGACGGTACCTCCAGGATCCTCATCCTGCTCCATTATGTCGCGGTCGTATTTCTCAGCATCATCGTCATCATCGCGTTCTATACGGTACGCCTGCTGATCGGCAAAGTGAACATCCTGCCCTTTGCCAAGCATCTGCCCGCGCTGATGTGGGAGAATTTCAAGATCAATTCCGCGATCGACGCGGTGCCCTTCAACATACGATACTGCTCGCGCAAATACGGTTACAGCAGAAAGAGGCTGGGAGAAAAGCTGCCGATCCTCGCGCAGACCAATCAGGACGGCAACTGCTTTTTGATCATGCTGATCGCGATGATCTTCATCTTCATGCTGGGCATCGAGGTCTCGTGGCTGCAGATCGCCGGTATCGGATTTTTGGTGCTGTTCCTCTCTGTCGGCGCGCCGAACCAGCCCGGTTCGATCGTGATCGGTATGCTGATCATCACCTTCTATCTGCAGGCGGACGAGCTGATCTCGATCGCGATCTTTGCCGAAGCGTTTTTCGGCTCGATCCAGAATATCATCAACGTGCTCGGCGACATCGTCACGGTAGCCATCGAGGAGCAAAAGTATCAAAAGCAACCGGCATAAGCTTTTTGCCGACCGAACACGTGTGTTCATGGGCTGTATAACAACTGTTTTATTACATAGAATAACGCTCTGTCTTTCGTTGTTGAAAAACAGAGCGTATTTCTTTTAAAGAATTATTTGATCAGTACACACCCAGCGATCCGAGCAGCAGGACAAACAGCATGATCGGCGCTACCACCTTGATCATAGCGGTATAGAGCCACCTTCTGCCGAACTTCTCGCCGTTCTTGGTCGCCTCGTCGATGATCGTCTTGGGCTTGATGATCCAGCCGACCAGGATACAGGTTCCGATCGCTACGAGCGGCATAAAGATGTTATTTGCAAGGTAATCAACAACATCGAGGAGCTGCTGACCCTTCGCACCATTTGGAAGATCAACCTCCATGTAGAAGATTGATTTTGCATAGTAGCCGAGGCAGATGATTGCACCGATTACAGCTGCGATAAGTCCCTCGGAAACAACGGCCTTCTTTGCTACTACATAGCCGGTTATATAGTTCCGGCATTAGCAGGAAAACTCTTTTCCGGATTTGAAGCAGCGTCTTTGTTTTCTGTTATCTGGCATGCAGCAGGTATCTATATTGCTGTTCTGATCTTGTATAAGAGCCTGTCAGAAAATAAGGGAAAGGATAAACCCGTATATCTCCTTTATATTTTTCTAAATC
>CACWXE010000043.1 GCA_902764715.1 uncultured Ruminococcus sp.
CTCCCTTATTGTTGTCTCGGCAACTACAATTTTGGAGCTTCCTATGCTCTTTTTCAATATTTACTTTTGACTATCCCACATTTTTCCGTGATGAGGGATTTTTCTGATCTGAATGTCGGAGATTATATCACTGCCGGTGCAACGGTAAAGAATGATGACCATCGATATAGCGTCCGTCTGAAAGGCGGAACATACGGCGAAATCAGCGTTTCTGCAGATGACACAGTAATTGAAGCAAGCAAAGACTTTGATTTTGTAACCGTAAATGGTGATCAAATTAGCATTGAGGTGCCGGATGCGGAAGATCCGGATCACTATTATCCCTATGTGAATGGCGCGGAAGCACCGGCGTTTTACGTTCAGTCGAAAGTGAATTACACCATCACCCTCGTCGGCGCGAAGCTTTCCGATCACATCATCACATGGAAGCTCGATGCGGATACCGTGATCGATTCTACCATGGTAGCGGATAATACGCTTCCCACCCACGCCGATCCCACAAAGCCCGAAGACTACTTCTACACCTACACCTTTACCGGTTGGGATCCCGAAATCGTCACCGCAACATCCAACGCGGTCTACACCGCGCAGTTCACAGCTGCTCCCAGAATTGAAATCGGCAAGATCTATGACAGCGGAGAAATCAATTTTTCTGCTCTTAAACCCGGAGATTATGTCACTGTATCTTACGGCGGCGAAGTGGGTGTAGTGAATGACAAGCAGTTTGATGTTCATCTGAAAGGCAGTACATACACCTCAGATCTTTCTGGCGCTGATGATTCATTTGATCTGTTTTTTGAGAAGAATGAAGACTTTGGTATAGGATTAGACCAAGGACGAATCGATTTTGTGGTGAAGGTTCCCGGGGAAGAAGATGATTATTATCACTATAGTCCCAGTGTGAACGGAGAAGAAGCACCGGCGTTTTACGTAGTGTCAAAAGAGAATGGCACCATCACCCTCGCCGGCGCGAATCTTCCCGTTCCCGAGTTCGAATTTGAGCCTGCGGGCGAGGGTTGTGTAGTTACCGGGTACAACGGCACGGATACCGACATTGTCATCCCCGATACGGTTCCCGTTAATTATCCCGACAGCGCCTTGAGAGGCAAGAAGGTAACCGGTATCGGTGACTCTGCGTTTATGAACAATGGAGATATCACAAGCGTGATATCGGGCGATAACATTACATCGATCGAAGCATTTGCTTTTCTGCATTGTTCCAATCTCAAGATCGTGACCATAGGCAGTGGCCTGACTGATATCGGTGTAGCCTCATTCCAAGATTGTCCCGCTCTGAAGACCTTTACCTCTACGTCAGAAGGGGAAATCACTTGTAATGTTGATCCCACTCATTCCCTAGATTCGTTTGATACGAATACCGAAGTTGAATTCCGCGGCCCTCACGGCAGCGCTCTTCTCGCGATCTCTCAGCAATTTACAAAGAGCAAATTTTCTCCCACCGACAGGCACGACAGTGAGCAGTTCGATCCGCCCACATGGACATGGGAGGGTTACAGCAGTGCGACCGTACAATTTCACTGCAGCGGCTGTGAACTCGCGAGCGACCAGACATTTACTGATAACGATATCGAGGTCACGGGAGGTGCGACCGGCACGGTATACACCGCAAGCGTCATCGTCGACGGCGAGACCTATACTAACACCAAGACGACCTCTTACTGGAAACAACTTCAGGCTGATATCAATTCAAAGCCGGACGGACAAATGTCTTTTATCACGTTGCAGCATGACGTTGTCGCCGAAGCTGACGACGTTCCGCTCGTGATCCCTGCGAACAAGCACATCGTCCTGATGCTCAACGGAAAGACCATTGACCGCGATATGGATGCAGCCGCTGCAAACGGAAATGTCTTCACCAACAACGGCACCCTTACCTTGAACGGCGGTACCGTCACAGGCGGTAAGAATACCTCGAACGGCGGCGCGATCGTCAACAACGGTACCCTGAATCTGCTTAATAGTATCACGATCAGCGGCAATATGACAGAAAAGGATGGCGGCGCGATCTATAACAGCGGTGAGCTGAATCTCGAAAGCGGCACCATCAGCAACAACAGCGCAGGCAAAGGCGAGTCCGGCAGCGGCGGCGCGATCTCCGCGCACAGCGGTACGATCACCATCAGCACCGGCGAGATCACCGGCAACACAGCTGCCAATCACGGCGGCGCGATCTATGTCGGCGCTGATGAAAACAACAATACGACAGCGACACTGAATCTCAACGGAGGCAGGATCCATGATAACACCGCCGGCGGTCAGGGCGGCGGCATCCTGCACAAAGGCATCCTGAATGTTGAGGGCAATTTAAACGTGGGAGGTCCTTCCGTTCAGGGTAATACCGCAGAAACCGGCAACAACATCTATCTGCGCGAAAACAAGATGATCAACGTAACAGGCGGCTTTAATCCTAATAGTACGAAACTGGGCATCACAAAAGCGGGTAACACAACAGGCGTATTCACCTCGGGTCTTAGCGGAAACGGCTCAGTCGACGCCTTCTCCAGCGACAATCCCGATTACTTCATTGCCCAAACTGAAGCCGGTGAAGCGACCCTCGAGCGTTATTACAAATTCAGCTTTAACGCTAACGGCGGCTCGGGTACGCAGGAGGTTATCAAAAGCAAGACAAACAGCACCACGCTTCCCGCGTGTACCTTTGACGCTCCCGAGGGCAAGGGCTTCAAGGCGTGGAGAGACGGCAGCACAGAGAAGCAGCCCGGAGAAAGCGTAACCATCACATCCGGCTATACCAAAACGATCACTGCGGTCTGGAGTGATTTCTACACCATCACGGTCGATCTCCCCGAAGATGCGCACGGAACCGTTGTTTCCGACAAGAATACGGCGGTTGCGGGTGAAACGATCACCCTGACCGTAACGCCCGACGCCGGTTATGCCGTCAAGAGGGTTTTGGTCAACGGTACGGCGATAGAAGCAGTCAACGGCGCATACACCTTTACCATGCCCGAAGCGAATGTTACGGTTTCGGCTGAATTTGAAAAGATCTTTGCCAAGCACAGCCTGACGCTCAACGGCGACATCGGCGTGAACTTCTACCTTAGCCTGACGGACGAACAGCTGGCACAGAATCCCACAGTCAGCTTCGCGCTGAACGGCACGGCATTATCGACCTACCCGGTCAACGCCGACTTCGACGCCAAGGTGATCGACGGTAAGACGTATTACAAGTCGTCCTGCTGGGTCTGCGCTCCCGAGATGGCGGATACTATCACGGCGACCCTTACGATCGGCGGGGAAGCGGTCGCGACCGATACCTACAGCGTCAAGGCGTATGCGGAAGCGGTATTTGCGGATGATAGTCAGCCCGAAGATCTGAAAGCGCTGGTCGGCTCGATGGTCAACTACGGCGCGGCGACACAGAAACAGTTCGAGAACGAACATCTGAACAACACGACTCTGTCACAGGTCGATGTAATGGCGAACGCGAATATTGATTATGCTCTCGTGCCGCTGACACAGGCAGAGATCAACGCGATCGAGGCACAGATCCCCGATAAAGCAACGATCAACGCCGCGTTGGAAGGCAGCGGATTCACCTACTACGGCTACACCATGCTGCTCCATTCCAATACAAAGCTGCGCTTCTACTTCCAAAAGGATGATCCCGATCCCACTTACACAACAATCCAATTGGCTGAAAACAGGGAAAACGCCGGAAAAATTTACTATGCGCAGAGCGACAACGACTACTTTGCGTATGTCGAGGCGCCGTCGATCCCGCTTTTGAACTGAACTTTAATTATAAACTTAGCTCCGGCGAGCATAACCTCGGCTCCTACTCCGCGCTGACCTATATCAAGGACGTCTTGACAGACAGCACTGCCGATCAGACATTAAAGAATACCGTCACCGCGATGTATCGCTACCATGAAGCGGCAGTCACATACTTCAACAATCATAACGGCTAAGGAGGGAATGGTATGAAAGAATCTTATGAACGTACAGAGCTTACTATCACCGAGTTTCAGCAAGAGGACGTCATCATGACCTCCGAAGAATCGGTCGATCCTATCGTGCAACAGCCGAGCGGCAAATTTATGCTGCCGATCCGCTGATACTTCAGTGACAAAGCGATAAACACACTATGGGCTGATTCAACCTATCCGGGTTGAATCAGTCCATTCTTTTTTTGCAGCGATTGAGAATCCAGATGAAAGAAAAAATTATAATTTTTTATAAACCGCAAATATTTGCAAAGAAGTTGCAAAGGTCGGGCTGATATACTTTAGTCACAGTCAAAGAGAAAAGCCGAGGCTCGGAGCCCTCGGATAACGACGGACGAGGACTGAGCTGTGAAGTCGCAACAAGCGACGGAACAGATCAGACGAGTAGGAGTTATACGAGGATCAGCGCAGAGCAACGAGGCCGGACAAGGGAAACAAACAACTTCTCCGAGACGACCGAAAAAAGAAAAAGAAAATTTAAAACTTTTTCAAAAATTGCAAAGATTTGCAAAGAAGTTGCAAAGAACACCCTGATATACTGTAGTCACAGTGAAGGGAACAAAACAAATTCCTAAAACCTCAACACCGAAAGGAGAACCAACTATGAAAAACTTATTCAAAACCAAAACAGTCAATAATAATACTAATAATACAACTACTACTAAAGGAGTGAAAACAATGAAAAAGACAAGAAGAATCAAAAACAGGATTATCGCGGGTATCTTATCCGCAGTAACGATCATTTCAGTAGGCGCTATGTCGGTAACATCCACAGCGGCATTTGCGATCCCCGGAATCGCCGAAACCGTACTCAGCACCACCTTTGGCTACGCGAAGGACGAGGTAATGAAGTTAGCCGGACCCGAGCTCTCCAAGATGGGACTTCCCCCGATCCTGAACATGGTTCTCGGACTGGATGACAATGAACCCACCAATCAGGATGTGCTCGACAAGATCGACAAGAGCACCGAAGAGATCAAGGCAGAGATCAATAAGGTCATGGACGAGGTCAAGGATCTCTCCACCCAGACCAGCACCTACCACACCCTGCAGATGAATCAGCTCAAGGCGATCAACAGCAACATCGACACCAAGGACTTCCGCGTTCAGGCGGACACCGTAGCGGCAGATTCAACAACACTACCTACAAGGCATATAAGGAAATCCTCTCAGACCCCAAGTGCAACGTCAGCTCCATGCAGGCAAACTTCGACGAGATGCTTCGCTTCCTCAAGGGTCAGCGTACCTCCAACAACAATGAGAACGGCTACCGCCAGCTCACCAGCTATCTGATGGACAGAGTTGTCGCGGCAGACACCGGCAAGCACAGCTACAAAGAGACCCCCGACTACTACGGCGCAGTCGACGCCATCAACGCAGAGATCCGCGTGATGGAGGAACAGGCCCTTATGGATTACGCCATCATCAACGTACTCAACAGCATGCAGTTCCGCGTCAAGGAATATGAGATCGACAACGGCATCATCACCGTCAACGAGGACGAATCCCCCTACGCAAAATTTGAAAACACCGCAGCCAACCTGCATAGCAGCTTGGTCGATATCGAGAACATCTTCAAGACCGTACTGAAAGAAAACGGCTCCATCCCGAGCAAGTATGTTGTAGCCGACCTGTATGTCTTAGACGGCAACAAGACCATCAAGAAGGGCTGCACCTCCTTCATTGACGCTTGGTCTCAGGGCATCGACAGCGGCAAGAACTTCAACATCGTCGTTCTCAAGATGGGTCAGTATGTAAAGGCAGACGCAAAGAAGGGCTTCAAGCTCGATAACAACGTCAAGGGCTTAAACGACAAGGGCGGCTTTGAGGTTCCCGCAGGCAGAGACGTATACATCGACATGGGCACCAGACAGCATAACGGCTTCGACTGCTCCGCAAAGAGCGATATGGATCTGTTCACCATCAACAACGGCGCCAGCCTCGAACTCGTTCGTGCGAGAATTTACGGTGACAACCGCAAGATCGTGATCCCGGACAACGCGAATAACACCTCTTTGACGACAAAATATGTAGATTTCGACGGTATCTCTATTTACTACAACAAAGCTAATCCCTGCATCTCCATCTCCAAGAAAGCCAATAACACCAAGATCGATATGTACTGGACTAACTTCAACGGCGAATGCACCAGCCGGATTCAGAACGACGGCAAAAACACCAAAATCAGCGAATGGTACGTCAAGCGCAGCTGGGAAAAAGAGGTTCGCGGTGACGAGTACTGGGGTACCTGATCAAAATAACAAACAGAATAGGAACACATAACCTCAGCGGGGACGGCAGATGTCGTCCCCGCTGTTTGCGGTTTACACAGGCGTATCAATACACGATACAGTAAATGCCGCTATACTTTGAGAACATACAAAAACAGCTCCATCGCCCGAAAGCGGTGGAGCTGATATGATCAAGCGGTTATTTTTCCGGCGGAAATAAGCTATATTATATTTACAGGACACCGGGTGCCCCGTCTTGGGAGCATTCAGCGTATGGAAAAGCCTGATCTACGCTTTCGCAAAAACGCTGCGCTATCCCGAATGGGTGGCTTACGCACCCCCATAAAACCATGGTTTTGCATTTCAATCACATCGATAATTCGCACATTCATCTTTTGAACTTTCCATTACACAATGATGGTACCAAACTGAGAGCCTAATGACATGGGTTGTATAATGAATCATCTGTACAACAGAGCACAAGAAACGGTCAACGTCGAATAGTTTTTACATAATAAGCAGCCTGACAACAAAAGCAACTCGGAAGGGACTTTGTGACAAGGCACAAAATCGGACTCATACTTTTGCTGTCAGGCTGAACGGAATACGGCCGGAGAGTTAACGGCCGTCGTACCGGCAAAAAGGTTGATTGCTACGGGGTGACACGTGTGTCATTCCCTCGCACCGACTTATTGTAATGCCGCTTTGATGAAGGCTGAGAACAGCGGATGCGGCTTGTTGGGGCGGGATTTGAATTCGGGATGATACTGCACACCGACGTAGAACGGGCGATCACTGAGCTCGACCGTTTCGACCAGTCTGCCGTCGGGAGATAATCCCGACAGCGTCAACCCCGCGTTTTGCAGTGTTTCACGATACTCGTTGTTGAACTCGTAGCGATGGCGGTGGCGCTCGCTGATCTCTCGAGCGTTGTAAGCTCTGTACATGGTCGTGTTCTCCTGCACGATGCAGGGATACGCGCCGAGACGCAGGGTGCCGCCCTTATCGATCTCGTCATTCTGGCCGGGCATAAAATCGATCACCTTGGGAACATTCTGAGCGAACTCTCCGGAGTTCGCTTTTTCAATGCCCGCGACATTCCTCGCGTATTCGATGACCGCGATCTGCATCCCCAGACAGATGCCGAAGTACGGCATCTCATGCTCTCTGGCATACTGCGCGGCGATGATCATCCCCTCGATCCCGCGCTGACCGAAGCCGCCGGGCACGATGATTCCGTCGATCTCACCGAGAATACGATCGGCATTGCCTGCCGTGATGCTCTCCGAGTCGATCCACTTGATCTCGACCGCCGCGCCCTGATAATAGCCCGCGTGACGGAGCGCTTCGGCTACGCTGAGATAAGCGTCGTGCAGCTCGACATACTTGCCGACCAGACCGATCTTCACTACCCTCTCGCGCGTTTTGATGCGCTCGACCATATGCTCCCAGTCGCTAAGATCAGGCTTGTGAGATTTCAGATTCAGCTCGCGGCATACGATATCGGAGAGGTGCGCTTTTTCGAGCATCAAGGGCGCTTCATACAGCACCGGCAGGGTGAGATTCTCGATCACGCAGTCAGGCCATACGTTGCAGAAGCCCGCGATCTTATCAAAGATCGCTTTGTCGGTGATTGGCTCATCGGTGCGCAGGATGATGATATCGGGCGATACGCCGAGGCCCTGCAACTCTTTCACAGAGTGCTGGGTAGGTTTGCTTTTATGCTCACCGGACGCTTTGAGATAGGGGACGAGGGTCACATGGATGTACAGACGGTTATCCTCGCCGACCTCGTGTCCGATCTGTCGGATCGCCTCGATGAAGGGCTGGCTCTCGATATCGCCGATGGTGCCGCCGATCTCGGTGATGACCACATCCGCGTCGGTCTTTTTGCCGACGCTGTAGATGAATCGCTTGATCTCATCCGTAATATGCGGGATCACCTGTACCGTCTTGCCGAGATACTCGCCGTGACGCTCCTTGTTGAGCACATTCGAGTAGACCTTGCCGGTGGTGAGATTACTGTATTTGTTCAGATTCTCATCGATAAATCGCTCATAATGACCCAGATCGAGATCGGTCTCAGCGCCGTCCTCGGTCACATACACCTCGCCGTGCTGGTACGGGCTCATGGTACCGGGATCGACATTGATGTAAGGATCGAGCTTTTGGGCGGCGACCTTCAATCCGCGCGCTTTCAGCAGTCTGCCGAGAGAGGCGGCGGTGATGCCTTTGCCCAGTCCTGATACAACGCCTCCGGTCACAAATATATATTTTGTCATACATACACCTTCCAATTTTGTTATCACACATTTTTTGTAGGGACGGTCATCGACCGTCCGCATGGTATCAACATATCTTTCCTATCTAACGCTTTCGACAATAAAAACGCTCGTCATTCTGCGGACGACCAATGGTCGTCCCTACATCAAGAGAGCCTATAGATTTGTATATCCCATCAGGCTTTCATCCACCTCGCGGGCGCAGTCTCTGCCCTCGCGGATCGCCCATACAACCAGCGACTGGCCGCGGTGCATATCGCCCGCCGTGAATACTCTGTCGACTGAGGTTTGATGACTGCCCGTTTCTGTCTGCACATTCGTCCTGCCGTCGACCGCCACACCGAACGCTTCGGTGATATAGCTCTCACTGCCCAAGAAGCCTGCCGCGATCAGCATCAGATCGGCGTCTATCGTGTATTCACTGCCCTCGATCGGTACCATCCGCAGTCTGCCGGTCGCTTCATCCTTTTCGGCGTTCAGCTTGACGAGCACCGCCTGTTTGAGCTTTCCGTTTTCATCGCCGATCAGTTTTTTCACGGTCGTCTGATACACTCTCGGATCATCTCCGTAGACCGCCGCCGCTTCCTCCTGACCGTAATCGGTCTTGCACACGCGCGGCCATTCCGGCCACGGATTGTTCTCGGTACGGGTATCGGGGAGCTTTGGCATCATCTCGAGCTGGATGACGCTCTTCGCGCCGTGACGAACGCAGGTGCCGACGCAGTCGTTGCCTGTATCACCGCCCCCGACGATCAGGACGTTCTTGTCCTTTGCGGAGATATACGTACCCTCCTGCAAGCCGTTGTCGAGCAGTGCCTTGGTGGTGGATTGCAAAAAGTCGACCGCAAAATATACGCCGTCCGCTTCCCGTCCTTCGACTGCGATATCGCGCGGATGTGACGCGCCGCACGCGAGGATCACACGGTCATATTCAGCGAGCAGATCCTGTGCAGAGATATCGACGCCGACGTTGATGTTGGTTTTGAATGTAACGCCCTCGGCTTTCATCACGCTGATCTTGCGCTCGATGATGTGCTTTTCGAGTTTCATGTTCGGGATGCCGTACATCAGCAGTCCGCCGACACGGTCGCTCCGCTCATACACCGTGACAGAATGACCGCGGCGATTGAGCTGATCGGCGGCGGCAAGTCCCGAGGGACCGGAGCCGATGACGGCGATCTTCTTTCCTGTCCGCTGTTTCGGCGGCATTGGTTCCGCCCAGCCCTTTTGATATGCCGTTTCGATGATATCATATTCATTGGCGCGAACCGTGACAGGATCGCCGTTTGCGCCGCAGGTACACGCCTTTTCACATAAAGCGGGACATACGCGGGAGGTGAACTCAGGAAAGCTGTTGGTCATTTTCAGCCGATGGTACGCCTGTTTCCAAGCGCCGAGACTGACGAGATTGTTCCACTCGGGGATCAGGTTGTTCAGCGGACAGCCCGATACCATGCCGTTGATCGGCAACCCTGCCTGACAGAACGGTACGCCGCAGTGCATACAACGCTCGCCCTGACGCTTGCGATCCGCCTCACTGATCGGGGTGTGGAACTCGTTAAAATGTTTGATGCGTTCCTCCGCGGAACAGGCGGGGTTATCCTGTCGTGTATATTCCATAAATCCGTTGGGATTTCCCATACTGCACTCCTCCTTATCTCGAGTGGATCAGTTGATAGAAGGCTTCGATCTTCGCACTGTCCTCGTCAAGACCGCTCTTCTTGTCTTCCTCGATTGCTTCGGTAATGATCCTGTAATCGTGCGGGATGATCCTTTTGAACTTCGGAAGATACGCGTCAAAGTCACTGAGGATCCGCTTGCCCTTTTCGGAGCCTGTCGCCTCCACGTGCTCCGAGATCAGCGCTCTGAGCTCGTCGATATCTCTTTGCTCGCTCAGCTCGGAGCACTCGACCAGTTCCTTGTTCAGCCGCTTGTACAGGTGATGATGCTCGTCCAGCACATAGGCGACGCCGCCCGACATACCGGCGGCAAAATTCTTGCCGGTGCTGCCGAGGATGACGACCTTGCCGCCTGTCATATATTCACATCCGTGCTCGCCGACGCCCTCGACGACGGCTGTCGCGCCCGAATTGCGCACACAAAAGCGCTCGCCCGCGATACCGTTGATAAACGCCTTGCCGCTTGTCGCGCCATAGAGAGCGACGTTGCCGATGATGATGTTCTCCTCCGCTTTGAAGCGGCTGTTTTCATCGGGATAAACGATCAGCTTACCGCCCGATAAGCCTTTTCCGAAATAGTCGTTGCTGTCGCCTTTGAGCTCCATCGTCAAGCCCTTGGGGATGAACGCGCCGAAGCTCTGGCCGCCCGAGCCGTTGCAGATGATCCGATAGGTATCGTCATTGAGATCCTCGCCGTATTTCTTGGTGATCTCGGAGCCGAACGCCGTACCGAGGGAGCGATCGGTATTGCGGACGTCGATCTCTATCTTTGCCGGCTTGCCCTCGCGAAATGCCTTTTTGAACCCTTTGATGATGACCTTTTCATCCAAAGTATCGGAGAGCTTGAAGTCATAGGGGTCTTTCTCATCATATCTGATCGATGATTCATCAAGATGATGATCGAGAATCGCGGACACATCGATCTGCTGTTCACGCTCAGAGAGATCGGCTCGCTTCTTCAAAAGATCCTTTCGACCGATCAGCTCGTCGATGGTACGCACGCCCAGCCGCGCCATATACTCGCGCAGTTCCTCGGCGATGAAGCGCATGAAATTGACGACATATTCCGGCTTGCCCATGAACCGTTTTCTCAGCTCGGGATTCTGTGTCGCCACACCGAAGGGGCAGGTGTCGAGGTTGCAGACGCGCATCATCGCACAGCCCAGTGTCACCAGCGGCGCGGTCGCAAAGCCGAATTCCTCCGCGCCGAGGATTGCCGCGATCGCGACGTCACGGCCTGTCATCAGCTTGCCGTCCGTTTCGATGACGACCTTGTTCCTCAGCCCGTTGAGCAGGAGCGTTTGGTGCGCTTCGGCAAGACCGAGCTCCCACGGCAGTCCCGCGTTATAGATCGAACTGCGCGGCGCGGCGCCCGTACCGCCGTCATAGCCTGAGATCAGAATGACCTGCGCTCCTGCCTTCGCTACGCCTGCGGCCACGGTTCCTACGCCCGCTTCGGAGACGAGCTTGACGGAGATGCGCGCTTTTTTATTCGCGTTTTTCAGATCGTAGATCAGCTGAGCCAGATCCTCGATCGAATAGATATCGTGATGCGGCGGCGGTGAGATCAGCGAGACGCCCGGGGTGGAATGGCGCGTTTTCGCGATCCACGGATAGACCTTCATTCCCGGCAGATGACCGCCCTCGCCGGGCTTTGCGCCCTGTGCCATTTTGATCTGAAGCTCGTCGGCGGAGTTGAGATAGGTCGAGGTCACGCCGAAGCGGCCGGACGCCACCTGCTTGATCGCCGAACAACGATTTTCTTTTGTGCCCTTTGTCGCTAACCGCTCGGGGCTCTCGCCGCCCTCGCCGGAGTTCGACTTGCCGCCCAGCATATTCATCGCGAGCGCCAGCGCTTCATGCGCCTCCTGAGAGATCGAGCCGTAGGACATGGCGCCCGTCTTGAAGCGCTTAACGATACTGTCGACGCTTTCGACCTCGTCGAGCGGGATCGGCGTATCGGCGTAATTGAAATCAAATAATCCTCGGATACTGACCGGCTGCATTTCTTCATCAAGCATACGGGAGTATTCCTTGAACTGCTTGTAATCATTGTTTCTTGTCGCCGCCTGTAATGCGTGGATGGTCTGCGGATTGTAGAGGTGCTCTTCCTTGCCGCTGCGGCTCTTATGACTGCCGCGCGATTCGAGTTCCTCGCTCACCGCCAGTCCGAGCGGATCGAATGCCGCCGAATGCAGACGGTCGACGTTCCGCTCGATATCCTCGAGCGTGATCCCGCCGATACGGCTGACCGTGCCGGTGAAATAGTCGTCGATCAGCTTGTCGCTCAGTCCCAGTGCCTCAAAGTTTTTGGAGCCCTGATAGGATTGCAGGGTCGAGATACCCATTTTGGACGCGATCTTGACGATTCCGTGCAGCACGGCGTTGCTGTAATCCTCGATCGCTGCGTAGTAGTCTTTGTCCAGAAGATCGTCGTGGATCAGCTCGTGGATCGTTTCGAGCGCCAGATACGGATTGACCGCGCTCGCGCCGTAGGCGAGCAGGGTCGCGAAATGATGTACCTCTCTCGGTTCACCGCTTTCGAGCACGATGGAGAGGGCGGTTCTGCGCTTTGTCGCGACCAAATGCTGGTGCAGTGCCGATACCGCAAGCAGTGAAGGGATCGCCAGATGGTTTTCATCCACGCCTCTGTCCGAGAGGATCAGGATATTCGCGCCCGCGGCGCTCGCTTTATCCGCCTCGACATACAGGCGCTTGATCGCCTTGCTGAGCTTTGTGTTCTTATAATACAGTATCGGGATCTCCGCGACCTTGAAGCCGGGCAGATTCATCCTTTTTAGCTTGAGCAGTCCGGTGGAGGTCAGGATCGGGTTGACGACCTTGATGACCTTGCAGTTATCCGCCTTTTCCTCCAGCAGGTTGCCGTCCTTGCCGATATAGATCGTGGTCGAGGTGACGATCTTTTCACGCAGCGCGTCGATCGGCGGGTTGGTCACCTGCGCGAAATTCTGCTTGAAATAATCGAACAGCGGCTGCGGTTGGTCGGACAAGACCGCGAGCGGTTTATCAGATCCCATCGCGGCGATCGGCTCCGCGCCGTTCTGCGCCATCGGCAGGATGGACGTCATCACATCCTCATAGGTGTAACCGAACGCCTTTTGCAGGCGGCGGCGTTCCTCTCTGTGATGCTCCTCCACCTTGGCATTCGGCACCTTCAGATATTTCAGCCGTGTCAGGTTGCTGTCGAGCCATTCGCCGTAGGGTGCCTTTGAAGCGTAATGCCGCTTGACTTCTTCATCGCTTAATAATCTTCCCTGCACGGTGTCCACGAGCAGCATCTTGCCCGGATGGAGGCGCTCCTTCTTTACGATTCTTTCAGAGGGGATCGGCAGTGCTCCGACCTCGGAACTCAGGATCAGGTGATCGTCGTCGGTGATATAGTATCTGGACGGTCTCAGACCGTTTCTGTCGAGCACCGCGCCCATCATATCGCCGTCGGAGAACAGGATCGACGCGGGGCCGTCCCACGGCTCCATCATCGTGGCGTAGTACTGATAAAAGTCGCGTTCCTTCTGCGAGATCACGTCGTTATGATCCCACGGTTCGGGAATGGTGATCATCACGGCGAGCGGCAGATCCATTCCGCTCATTACCAAGAATTCGAGGGTGTTATCCAGCCGCGCGGAATCCGAACCGTCGGGGTTCACGACCGGCAGCACCTTATCCATATCGCCCATCAGGTATTGCGACGCCATGTTTTCTTCACGCGCGAGCATCTTATCGCTGTTGCCGCGGATGGTGTTGATCTCGCCGTTATGCACGATCATGCGGTTCGGATGCGCCTTCTGCCAGCTCGGGAAGGTATTGGTAGAGAAGCGCGAATGTACCAGCGCGATCGCGCTCTCATAATCCTCATCCTCTAAATCAAGATAAAACCGCCTGAGATCGCCGACGAGGAACATGCCTTTGTACACGATCGTTCTCGATGACAGTGACACGACATAAGTATCCTCGTTGCTCTGTTCAAAGGAACGCCGTACGACATACAGCTTGCGGTCAAAGTCGATCCCGCGCTTGATATCCTGAGGGCGGTTGATGAAGCACTGCTCGATATGCGGCATACACTCCCGCGCCTTGCTGCCGATCGCATCAGGATCGCAGGGGACTTCTCGCCACCCTAAAACGGCTAAGCCCTCCTTTTCCGCGATGATCTCGAACATCTTCTTCGCCTGATTGCGTCGAAGCTCATGCTGCGGAAAGAAGAACATACCGACCGCGTAATCTCGCTTTGCACCAATCGGGATGTTCAATTCCTTTGCTGCCTTTTGGAAGAAGCGGTCGGAGATCTGGAGCAGGATTCCGACGCCGTCGCCGGTCTTGCCCTCTGCGTCCTTACCGGCACGGTGCTCTAAGGTCTCGACGATCGTCAGGGCGTTGTCGACTGTTGTATGGGATGGGTTGCCCTTGATATTGACAACTGCGCCGATACCGCAGTTATCGTGCTCAAATTCACTTCGATAGAGCGAGTTTTCGTTTGTTTTCATACTATCCTTCCCTTCCGAAATAATAATATGTCATTGCGAGGAGTCAGAAAACCTGACTCCGTGGCAATCTCAACCGAATATAAATAGTTAATGCGAAAATAGACGCACGCGTCCAATCTTAACCGAATAAAAAGAGCGGCTGCCTCACCTGATCGGTGAGACAGCCTCGGTCGTTTGTTATTGCAACTTTGCAAGGAGCTGCTCGCGAGTTAGGTTCGCGTTGCGTGAAATCTCATCATTGGGAATCACTCTGAGGATCTTGCCGTTATATCTGGATACCAGCAGGCTCGCCTGTTGATTATCTATCTCGACTTTGACCTCTGTGTACTCTTCGTTGAGGGGTACTTGCTTTTTGAGGTTGGCCTTTTCTGTTAAAGCGCCTGTCGGACAAAGCTGAACGCACAGTCCGCAGTTGTTGCACTTGGTCTGGTCGAGCGGGAGCGCGAAAGCGGGGGAGGG
This sequence comes from uncultured Ruminococcus sp., assembly GCA_902764715.1. Lineage (GTDB taxonomy): Bacteria > Bacillota > Clostridia > Oscillospirales > Acutalibacteraceae > Ruminococcoides. The sequence continues at coordinate 15,143 of CACWXE010000043.1, forward strand.
TTCGGTGGTGAAGCCTCTGCCCATTAAGCCGAGCGCGTGGATGTCCATGACCTCGCGGCAGGAACGCACACACAGTCCGCACAGGATACATTTTGAGGTGTTGCGCTCAATAAAGGCGTTTTCATCGTGCGTATACTCCTGCGGCATTTCGCCTTGGAAGCGGCTCGGGCTTGTAATACTCGCGGCAACCGCACTCTAAGCATCGTGACGCTTCTTCTTTCGCTTCTTCTTCGGTGAATCCGAGAGATACCTCGTCGAAGTTCTTGTTTCTGACCTCGGGAGCTAAAACTTTCGGATTCAGGCGCGGCGCTTTTTCGCGATCCGAATAATCGATCGTCGCTTCATCACGCTTGGAGATATACGGGACGCGTGTGTCCGGTTTTTGACCGTTCAGATATGCGTCGACAGCTTTTGCACAGCGGTCAGCCTCGCCGATCGCCTCGATCGCGATACTTGCGCCGCGGTTGGTCGCGTCACCGATCGCGAATACGCCGTCCATGTTGGTGGTGAAGAAGTCGGGATCGGCTTCGATGTTGCCACGATCGTTCAGCTGTAATTCGCTGACGTCGCCCTGCACGAGCTTCTGACCGATCGCGAGGATGACAGAATCAAGCGGGATCTCCTCGGTCTTGCCCTCGATGGGAACAGGTCTGCGCCTGCCCGACGCGTCGGGCTCGCCGAGCTCCATGATCTGTAAGGTCACCGATTTGAGCTTGCCGTTTTCACCGTTGAAGGAGATCGGATTGGTCAGGAACTTGTAGATCACGCCCTCTTCCTCCGCTTCGTCGATCTCCAAAGCGTCGGCGGGCATTTCAGCGCGGGTGCGTCTGTAGATGACGTAGACTTCCTTTGCACCGAGCCTTACCGCGGTTCTGCAAGCGTCCATCGCGGTATTGCCGCCGCCGCAAATGGCAACGCGTTGCCCGATTTCCGGAGGATTGCCCTTGATGACCGCGCGCAGGAAGTCGATACCGCCGTATACGCCCTCTAAATCTTCGCCGGGAGTGCGCATGGAGCTTGATTGCCACGCGCCGACCGCGACGATGACCGCGTCATTCTCGGCTTTGAGGCTTTCAATGGTAAAGTCCTTGCCGAGTTTTACGTTGTTAATGAGCTTGACGCCGCTCTTTTCGATGATGGCGATCTCTTTGTCCAGTACCTCTTTCGGCAATCTGTACTGCGGGATGCCGTATCTCAGCATACCACCCATCTTTTCCATCATATCATAGACGGTTACGCTGTGCCCCATGATGTTGAGGTAGTACGCGGCAGTCAGACCCGCGGGACCTCCGCCGACAATCGCGATTGTTTTTCCGGTTCGCACCATAACGTCCGGTAAATAACTGTCTTTATTGAGATCAATATCCGCCGCGAACGCCTTTAATTGAGCGATATTGATGGGCTCTTCCACGTTCTTTCTGCGGCACGCCTTCTCACACGGATGCGGGCACACTCTGCCGATGGACGCGGGGAGCGGAATCTTGTTTTTAATGAGCTTGATCGCGCTGTCATATTCGCCGTTTGCGATCAGACCGACATAGCCCTGGCAGTCGGTTCTCGCGGGGCAGTTGAGCTGACACGGCGCGACACAGTCGCCGTCATGCGCGCTCATGAGCAGTTCCATCGCGATCTTGCGGGATTGCACTACTCTGTCACTTTCTGTGTTGATGACCATGCCCTCGGTGCATTTCGCGGAGCAGGAGCGGAGGAGCTTCGGAATCCCCTCTGCCTCCACCACGCACAGTCCGCACGCGCCGTAAATCTCCACCGCCTTGTCATAGCAAAGAGTGGGGATGTCAATACCGTTCGCTCTCGCGGCTTCTAAGATTGTCGCGCCCTCGGGGGCTTGAATCGCTTTTCCGTTTATCGTTAAGTTAATCATGATTCAGCCCTCCTTTACGCTTTTATGACCGCGTCAAAGCGGCATACGCTGTAGCATTTGCCGCACTTGATGCACTTGTTAGTGTTGATGACATGAGGCTGTTTGACACTGCCTGTGATGGCTTCAACGGGGCAATTTCTCGCACACAGGGTACAGCCCTTACATTTGTCCGCGTTGATGCTGTATTCAATGAGATCGGAGCATTCGCCCGCGGGACACTTTTTGTCCTTGATGTGAGCTTCATACTCGTCACGGAAATA
>CACWXE010000044.1 GCA_902764715.1 uncultured Ruminococcus sp.
ATCTGTGCCGTACCCGGTCAGTATACCTACAATTCCGCGACCGAGCCTTCCATCTTCACCGGCAAGTTCGGCGAATCGCTCAAGCGCACCTTTATGGAGATGGGTAAGCGCTTTACCTACGGCGGCGAACCGCCCAAGGATCAGCGCGTGTACTACTTCAATACCCTCGAGCTGATGGAGAACCCCTTCGGCACCGCAAACCCGGTACCCTTCCGCGTGGTAGACAGCCGCATCGGTCTCGACCTCGACGTCAGCATCCGCTGCAACGGCTACTACAGCTATATCATCGACAACCCGATCATTTTCTATACCAAGGTCTGCGGTAACTTCGCGGGCGGCGACTACGAGCGCGCGGAGCTTGACCGTCAGCTCAAGACCGAGTTCATCGGCGCGCTGCGTCCGGGCTTCGGCAAGCTGTCCGACCTCGAGATCCGCCCCAACCAGATCCCCGCTCATGAAGAGGATATGCTCAACGCCCTCAATGATGTGCTCGATGAAAAATGGGGCAAGCTGCGCGGCTTAAAGCTCGTATCCATCGCGTTCCAGAACGTCGACCTCCCCGAGGAAGACCAGAAGATGCTCAAGGAAGTCCAGCGCAACGCGGCATTCCGCGACCCCAACATGGCGGCGGCTCACCTCGTCGGCGCTCAGGCACAGGCGATGCAGGACGCGGCAAACAACCAGAACGGCGCGGTAGGCGCGTTCATGGGCATGGGCATGGCACAGGGCGCAGGCGGCGCCAATGCCGCAAGCCTCTTCCAGATGGGTCAGCAACAGCAAGCTCAGCAGCAGGCGGCTCCCGCACCCGCCGCTCCCGCAAAGGACGCTTGGACCTGTCCCTCCTGCGGCAAGCAGGCGACCGGCAAGTTCTGCACCGAATGCGGCACCAAGAAGCCCGAGGATAACGGCTGGACCTGCTCCTGCGGCGCGGTCAACAAGGGCAAGTTCTGCTCCAACTGCGGCGCCAAGAAGCCCGAGGGTGCACCGCTGTATAAGTGCGACAAGTGCGGCTGGGAGCCCGAGGATCCGCATCATCCGCCGAAGTTCTGTCCCGAGTGCGGCGACGTCTTCGACGATAACGATAAAGTATAATCTTTTGGAAAGGCTATAGGCGCACTATAGCCTTTCTGAATTTCGTATTACCGGCAGACTCTTTGCCACCGAATCACGATAATGTAAAGGAGTAAATATGGCAGTACATGAATATAAATGTCCGTGCTGCAGCGGCGCGCTGGCCTTTGACAGCACCATACAAAAAATGAAATGTCCCTTCTGCGATACCGAGTTCGAGGTCGAAGCCCTCAAGGCGTATGACGAGGATCTGAACAACGAGGGTACCGATAAGCTGGAATGGGACACCAACGCCGGCACACAGTGGACGACCGACGAAGCCTCCGGACTGCGCTCGTACATCTGCCAGAGCTGCGGCGGCGAGATCGTCGGCGATGAGAACACTGCGGCGACCGAATGTCCCTTCTGCGGCAACCACGCCATCATCATGCAGCAGTTCTCGGGTTCCTTAAAGCCCGACTATGTCATCCCCTTCAAGCTCGACAAAGAAGCCGCCAAGGCGGAGTACCTCAAGCATCTGCAGGGCAAGTTCCTGCTGCCCAAGATCTTTAAGGACGAGAACCACATCGACGAGATCAAGGGCATCTATGTTCCGTTCTGGCTGTTCGATTCCGACGCCGACGCGGACATCCGCTTCCGCGCGACCCGTACCCGCAGCTGGTCGGACTCCAACTATAACTATGTGGAAACCTCCTACTATTCGGTCTATCGCGCAGGCAACGTCGCGTTCGACCATGTTCCCGTGGACGGCTCCACCCGTATGCCCGACGATCTGATGGAGAGCGTCGAGCCGTACAACTTCTCGGAAGCGGTCGACTTCCAGACCGCCTATCTCTCGGGCTACTTTGCCGACAAGTATGACGTCGACGCCGAACAGTCCATCGAGAGAGCCAACCAGCGTATCAAGACCTCTACCGAAGACGCGTTCCGCGATACGGTGCAGGGCTATGTCACCGTCACGCCCGAGTATTCCTCGGTGCGTCTGCACGACGGCAAGACCAAATACGCGTTCTATCCCGTATGGCTGCTGAACACGACCTATAAGGATGAGAAATACACCTTTGCCATGAACGGCCAGACCGGCAAGTTCGTCGGCAACCTCCCCACCGATAAAGGCAAATTCTGGAGATTTGCCGCCATCTTCACCGCTGTCGCCGGCGCTCTGATCTACGGCGGCATGTGGCTGTTCCAGTTACTGTAAGGAGGCGCCGACATGACAAAACGACTTTTAGCGGCACTGTTCGCTGTTGTACTGATCCTTTCCGTCGCAATCCTCCCCGCGTATGCCGACAGCCCTTCCTACGGCTACAAGCTGGATGATTCCGCGGATGTACTCTCCTCCGAGGAGGAGACCAAGCTGCTCGCTACGATCAAGGACGTCAGCGAAGCGTGCAAATGCAACCTCGCCTTCGCGACCGTGAAGGACTTAAACGGCGCGAGCTTCTCTCATAACGGCACGACGCGGGATTACGCGGACATGTATTATGAGACCCTCTACGGTCAAAACACCGACGGTATCGTCGTCCTGCTGGTGCTCAACAACGGCAAGGGCAAGCGCGATATCTACATCTCCACCTCCGGCAAGTGCATCAAGCAGCTATCGGACAGCGAGAGAGAGGATATTTTTGACGTCGCACTTGACAAGCACAGTCCCGATTCCAAGGGCTACTATGATTTTCTGAACTACATCGCGGTCGGCATCAAGGGCGCGGTCATCCCGCATGTCAAGTGGTATATGCTCCCCTTAGCGTTCATCATCGCGTTCGCCATCGCGATGCTCATCCTGTCGTTCATGAAAAAGCAGCTCAAGAGCGTTGAGATGCAGCGCGGCGCGGTCAACTATGTCCGTCCCGGCAGCATGAACGTCATCTCATCACGCGACTCCTACCTGTACAGCACCGTCAGCCGCACCGCCCGCCCCAAGGACAGCGGCAGCAGCTCGCACACCAGCTCCGGCGGCGGCTCTCACGGAGGCGGCGGCAGATCCTTCTGATCCGCGATTACCCCCTATAACACAGCATCCCCCACGTACAGCACGTGGGGGATGTTTTTCTTGGATATGGATGAATCACAGGATCGGCAGTTCGTATTCTTCGGTCGCATAGATCTTTTTCTCCGCTTCGGTGGGAGAATCTTTTTCTTCCTTGGAAGAAGCGCTGCCCTTGTCGTCCGATTGTGAGGAAGCGCCGCCTTGTGATGAGCTCTTGCCCGACTGATCTCCGTTCGAAGAAGCGTTTCCGTAGCTTTTGCCGGATGACGCGACAAAATAATGCCGATCAAGATACTCGGGGATATCGACGGATTCGCCGTCAGGATTTTTGATCGTCACGATCTCACCCGAGGAATCGATCTCGATCACGTTGCCTTCCGTATCCTTTTCGATCGTATTTCCCTTCGCTGTCGATTCGGTCACCACTGTCGTCGCTAAGGGCAATTCTGTCGCGGATTTGGCGTCGCCGGCAGCCGAGGAGGAGGATGTACTGTCTTTTGTCGCGGCGTCATCCGCGGATTTATCCTTGTCCTTTTTACCGCACGCCGTCAGCACTACGGTGAACAGCAGGATAACAGCTAAAATAGCGATGAGTTTTTTCATCCGTATTCTCCTTTACTTTTCGTCGGTGTTCTTTTCTTCACGCGGGGTGAACACGGCGCCGATCAGCAGGATAACGGCTAAGAATGCTAAAGACTTTTTCATATGATCTCTCTCCTTTACTCTTCTTCGTCTTGCTCTTTGCTGCTTGCCGCAAAAACAGCGGCGATCGCCAGGATAAGCGCTAAAATGGCAATGATCTTCTTCATGTTACTCCCTCCTTTACACGGTTTGGAATATATAAAATTTTAAATAATCCGTTTCTTCTACGCCCCACAGGATGGGGTGATCGGCGCTCTGCTGTCTGCATTCGATCTGCCTGAGGCTGACGTTCGCGTCAGCGGCGGCGGAATACAGCATCTTGCAAAACTGCTCGTCCGGCATGAAGTGGGAGCAGCTGCACGTCGCGAGGTAGCCGCCGCGGGGCAGCAGCTTCATCGCCTTGAGGTTGATCTCCTTGTAGCCGCGCTGTGCGGCGCGCGCGGTGGAGCGTGATTTGGTAAACGCGGGCGGGTCGAGGATGATGAAGTCCCAATCCCGTCGGTGCTCCTTTTCCGCCTGCGTTAACAGCTCAAACACGTTCGCGGTGACGAAGTCGATGTTCGTCATGCCGTTGAGGGAGGCGTTGCGCCTCGCCATATCGATCGCGGTCTGCGAGATATCCACGGCGGTGACATGGTCGGCGACGGTGGCGGCATTCAGCGCGAAAGCGCCCGTATGGGTGAAGCAGTCGAGCACCCTTTTGCCCTTCGCGATCTTCGCGACCGCGCGGCGGTTGTATTTCTGGTCGAGGAAGAAGCCCGTCTTTTGTCCGTTGACATAATCCACCGCATAGCGGATGCCGTTCTCGGTGATCCCGACCTCGCCGCTGAGATCGGTACGCAGTCCGTCGAGCGGATAAAAGCCCTTGTATTCCCTGAGCCCCTCCAGCTCGCGCACCTTGACGTCGTTGCGCTCATAGATCGCGTCGACCGTATAGCCGCGTTCTTTCAGTACGTCGACCAGCAGTCGGAAGATGGTCTCCTTGACGCGGTCGGTTCCCAGAGAGAGCACCTGCGCGACCAGCACGGTTTCAAATTTATCCACCGTCAATCCGGGAAAGCCGTCCGCTTCGCCGAAGATCAGGCGGCAGGAGGAAAAATCCTCACCCATCACGGTCAGGCGATAATCGACCGCGTACTCAACGCGGCGGCGATAAAACGCCGTATCAAAGCGATCGTTCGCGTTTTTGGAAATGATCCGCACACGGATCTTGGAGCTGTCATTGATGTAGCCCGATCCGAGATACCGACCCTTTTCGGTCAGCACATCGACGATATCGCCGTTTTCATAGCTGCCGTCGATCTCTTTGATCTCGTCGTGATAGACCCAGATATGGCCGCCCTTGATAAAGCGCTCGCATTTTTTGCTGACGGTGACCCGCGGGTATCCTCTGTCCATATTGCTCTCCTGAAGTAACCACCGAATAAATCGACGTAACAATAACGGTGTCATTGCGAAGCCCGCATCGGTTAAGGTTGAGATTGCCACGTCGGGCTCGGTCGCCCTCCTCGCAATGACTATTTATTTGCGGGCTGTGGCAATCCCCTTGTTATTCATGACATGAACAGTGAGATTCTGCTCCTATCAGGGGGATTCCCACGCCGGGGCTTTGCCCCTCCTCGGAATGACGACGAATACGAAAACCGCATTAATCGGCGTTTACTGAAAAGGTTGTTCATTCGGTTGAGATCGCCGCATATCATGCGGTGTTATCTATAGTATGATTATAGCATAATCCGGCGAAAGTGCAACCGGAAATTTCCGTGATCCCGGGCAGAAATACGGTACATTTCCCTATAGTTGCAAAATTTGTCAATATATGGTATAATAACCATAATTGTGAGGAGTTGTCCAAATCTATGATTTGGCTAACAACTCCCATGCAAGGCTCTCCCAAGAAGCGGAGCATACTTGCGAACGCTGATTGGCTGAGAGCTACTGCAATTACCTATGCCTTTTTCGCAGAATCTTTTTATACGGACTCACGCTCCGACAGGGAGGTAAGTTATGGCTCGATTTTGGGAAACCTACAAACAAAAGGCGCAGGACATCAGACCGTTTCTGCGGACGAAAATCGGCTCACGGATGGGGATCATCGCGATCATCGATTTTATCGCGCTGTTCTTCGCGCCGCTGATCCACGGCTTTGTCGGCACCGCCATCTTCGGCTGCGTCGGCAGCGTCTATCTGATACTGATGTGGCGTAAGTTCGACAAAGAGCATGTCATCGTCCCCACCGTCATCCTGTGCATCCCGATGCTGCTGGATATGCTGATCTATATGGCGCATCCGCAGATCAGGAACATCATTGTCGGTTTTCTTGTCACGATCGTCACGCTGTTCCTCGTCGCGCTCTCTCCGATGTTCGGCTTCTTTGATAAGATACAAGACAGGATGAACACCCTGCTTGCCGCGGGCGTGGTGTGCGTGGTGGTAGTCGTGGTAGCATGCGTGATCATGCTGCTCGTCAACATCGCGTGGTGGATCCTGTGCATCATCGCGTTCTTTGCCGTGGTCGCGGTATTCATGGGCGTGGTGTTCTCCACCGCGGCATATACCGCCTCGGACGGACGGCGACAGGCGCGCCGCAAGCGTGAGCGTGAGAAAGGCTCCGCCGAAGATCGCTATCGTGATTACCGTCCCGTTGAGAGGGATACCACGATCTATAACGTGGAGGATGACGATATCCGCAACGATCCAAACAATCTGAACGAAGACGAAGATTCCATCGATCTTGATCTGTAACAACGAAAGACCTTTACGGTATAAGCGCTAAAACCGATACTTCGCAATGACTGTTTCATAAAAGACGAAAGCGTGCACACGGGGTGCACGCTTTCTCTTTGGGGAAAAATCCAAATAAAATGAGGGTTTTTTATACGGATCGGGGTGATCCGTATGAGGAGGGTAGAACATACAAGGAGTTGCGGTATCTCTCTTGCATGATTATATTATAGCGGAACGGTTCAGAAAGTTGTTAACGTTCTATTAACGAGGGTTGAACAATTTTCAAACACTGATCCCTGATCACTAACCACTGACCACTGACCACTGATCACTAACCACTGACCACTGACCACTAATCACTGACCACTGATCACTCATAATTTCGGATCAGGGTGACGACCTTGCCTAAGAGGATCGCCTTGTCCACGATGATCGGCTCAAAGGCGTCGTTCTCGGGCTGCAGGCGGATATGTCCCTTTTCCTTATAAAAGCGCTTGACGGTGGCGCTGCTCTCACCGCTGAGCTCATCCTCGACCATCGCGACGACGATATCGCCGTTGTCGGCGGAGGGGGTATGGTGCACGATGATGATGTCGCCGTCAAAAATGCCCGCGTTGATCATGCTCTCGCCCACGACGCGCAGGGCGAACAGCTCCCTGCCCTTGCTGATATCCTTGGGCACGGGGATGTAGGTCTCGATATCCTGCACCGCCAAAATCGGCTGACCCGCGGTGACGCGTCCCATCAGCGGCACCTTGGAGGTGGGCTGTTCATTCTTCAGGCGGATACAGCGGTTGAGTCCTTCCTCACGCTCGATCAGTCCGCGTTCCTCGAGCGCCTTGAGATGATACGCCACGGTCGAGGTCGAACGGAACCCCGTCGCGTCACACAGCTCGCGCACCGAGGGGATACGTCCGTTCTCGGAGCCTTCGAGGATGCAGTCATATACTTTTTGTTGTCCTGTGGTTAACGGCTTCATACAATCACCTGTTTCCTCTTTTGATACACTGTTATCATACCACATCTTTTTGCAAATTGCAACATTTGTTCGAGGGTTTGTCAAAATTTTTCCGCCGCGATGAACAGAGTATTCACAGGCTGTTCACCAAAAGCGCCGACACAGCTGATACAATCATATTGAACGGGTCAGATTACATTTGTGTGCACAGTCAGATTACATTTATGTAAAGGTCTTGCAATTCACGACGCTTTCTATTACAATATATATAATATACGTGATCACTCACGTTTTGATAATGTGTGTCATTTCGTGCGACAGGAGGTCGGTATGAAAATGAAAAGGATCCTCAGTTTGGTCATCATCACGGCGCTCATCGCCTCTGTATTCACGGTCTTTTCGCTGAATACCGCGGCGGAGGACGTCGACATAGAAGATACAGGCGCGGATAATACACTTACCGTCACCTGCCGCAAACAGGTTCTCGGCGAGGTCGAGGTCGGCAGCGAATTCATCTATCATGTCGCGCTGGACAGCGCCGGCTACAACGTATCGATGGGCGAAGGTCAGCTTCGCTATGACGACCGCTATGTAAAGATCGTTGAGCACGGCGAAAAGCGACCCGACGGCAGCATCGATATGAATACCTACAGCTTCCCTACACGGATCCTCAACTCGAACCTGATCACCAACTATTTCGGTGTAAAGAACACGGCGTACTATAACTTTTCCAAATTCGACAGCGTCGGCACCTTTACCGATGACCAACATTACTTCAAGGTACGCATGAAGGCGCTCAAGGCGGGCACCGTTGATATCTGGCATTACGCCACCAGCATTAATGTCGATAAGGAAACCAAGCTGATTTATGAGGATGTCAGCAACAAACAGCTCGACCCCATCCCCTACACCATCCGCACTGTCGAACCCGCACAGGGCTATGTCGGTGACGCGGACGGCGACTGGGATCTCACCATCATGGACGCGACCTACCTGCAGCGCATCTCCGCAGGCGAAAACCTGACCTATAATGAGGTCAGCGCGGACGCCGACAGCGACGGCAAGGTCGATCTGCTTGATTCACTGAACGTCCTGCGCTATCACGCGGGCAAGCAGACAAAGGGCAAGGTCGGCGAATGGATCTTTGCGTCGGAGCAGTGATCCCGACCGCGGCGCGGTAAGAACCCGATCTTATCTTAAAATCCAAGCATATCCAACATCAAAAGGCGCAGTCAAACGACTGCGCTTTCTTTTTATGCTGCTATGCCATGTGCGAAGTCAACCGAAAGCCTTCCCCTTGGGGGACGCGCGCGTCCTTTTATCTGACTATCGGACAGGCTCTGTGTATAACAGCCTTCCCCTCGGGGGGAAGGTGGCTCGGCGTATGCCGAGTCGGATGAGGGGCTGACTTAGCCATAAGATCATCTTAACAAAGAGTACGGGGCATTTCCTTACTTCTCGGTAATCATTCAGCCACACCGAATCCGACATTAATAGGAGAGGCAGTCCCCTCATCCGTCTCCCGTTGGTCGACACCTTCCCCCCAAGGGGAAGGCTTTTTGTTTTCGACGGTGCATTAAAGTGTAACAAAAAATGCGGTCGTGTGACCGCGCTGTGTTATTCTTCATCCCCGCTCAGGATCAGGGGCAGGATCTTGTGCACATCGCCGTCCATGATCTTCCATTTGGCGGTGACCTCGCTCTCGTCCTTCACCTCGGGGCTGATCTCCTGATGGATGTACAGCCCGTCGATGCCCACGCTCTTGGCGCCGAGCATATCGGAATTCTTGTCGTTGCCGACCATGATACATTCCTTCGGATCAAGGGAATAACGGTCGAGCAGCTTCTCAAAGAACTGGCGCTGGGGCTTGCTGACGCGCTCCTCGGAGCTGATCATGATGCCGTCAAAGTACGGCAGGATGCCGAGGTCGTCCATCTCGGGGATAGTGAAGCTCTCCTGCGCGTTCGAGAGCAGATAGATCTTCTTGCCGGCGTTCTTCAACCCGTCGAGCAGCTCGATGACGCCGTCATACAGGCGGATAAAGGTCGTCGAATCCTGTCGGAAGCGCCGCGCGGTATCACGCAGCAGGGTCATATCGGCGTTGACGCCCTTGTCGGAGTAGAGTCGGCGGAACACCTGCAGCAGGTCGATATCGACGTGCTTATAGGTCGGGTGCTTGAGACGCTCGCGCCGCAAAGCGCGCTTGACGTACTTTGCGTAAGAGGTGCGCAGCTCACCCGGACTGAACGAAGCGCCGCCCATCGCGAACACCTGCACCGCCTTGCGCCAAAAATCGAGCGAGAACTCGTCGGTGCGGATATCGATCAGTGTGCCGTATAGATCAAAAATAACATTACGAACCATATTCTGACTCCCTTGATAATGCCCTTGGGTTGACCGAAACAAAAGCAGACACTTTTGATATTGCTATTCTACCAATAAACCGCCAAAATTTCCATACCTTTTTACAAAAAACTCTCACAAATTTTGCCGAAAATTTTGTGAATATCGGCGCCGGTGAGGGGTGAAGGGTTGTTGAGTGAGGAGTGAGGAGTTGTGGTGTTACCGATAAAAAGCCTTCCCCTCGGGGGGAAGGTGGCTCGGCGCAAGCCGAGTCGGATGAGGGGCTGAGTCAGCCGAAAGATCATCTTAACAAAGAGAGTGAGGCTTTTCCTCGATTCTCGGTAATCATTCAGTCCCACCGAATCCTGCATCTATAGGAAAGGTTGTCCCCTCATCCGTCTCCCGTTGGTCGACACCTTCCCCCCGAGGGGAAGGCTATACAAATCCAAAACACGAAGTGTTTCCCTTAATTATTCAATTTTCAGTCTTCAATCTTCATGGAGTGTTATCATGTAAGTAGAGTCGTCAAACACCCAAAGATGTGATATAATGAAAAACATCAAAAGAAAGGTGAAAAGAAATGACGACCTACGAAA
>CACWXE010000045.1 GCA_902764715.1 uncultured Ruminococcus sp.
CATTCAAGTTAGGGAAGGCTACCGATAATGGAATTACTTTGTCTGCGCGTCTTTTATCAGCGGGACGAAGCCGCTGAACGCGTCGACCATTTTCTTGTGATGGATGATGAAGTGGATGGTGGGGAACTTGTTCTTGGATACGATCACCGCTGTCTTTTCGATCACGGAGTAGGTGATGTTGCGGAATACCGGCGCGGGATCGGGCTTTACGGTAATATTCCGATGCTGCTCCGCGAAGGCGAGCGTTGCCTGAAGATGCGCCGAATACTCCTCGTAGGTATATGGTACGTCTGTTTCGTAAAACATTTCCGCCAGCGCCAAATGGATCGGATTCTTTTCGAATTCGTCTTTCGTCGGGGCGGGAACCGTGATCCTCAGCTTGCTGCTCTTGCTGAATTCGGTCATGATCGCCAGATAGTCCGAGCGGAAGCGCTCGATCTCCTCCGCGTCCTTCGCGCTGATATGATTGCGACGCAGGATCGCTTTCAGCGCGTCTTGGGACAGCGTAAACAGCGGCAGCGCCGCGGAGACCGTCATGCGGTCGCCCTCCCTCCAATAGCGCTCCATCGCGGCGCGGTAATCCTGCTTGCGGTCGCCGCGGTAAATATCCATCAGCGGCTTTGCCTTTTCCAAAAGCCGCTCTGCTTTTTTGCGATAGAAGCGTAGCTCCTCGTCGGCTTTGGTCAATAGATATTTGCCCTCCGCGTGATAGCCGGTGATCGCGTTGCCCTCCATCGCGGCGGCTCCCGATACCTTGATCAGATAATGCAGCACCGGGCTTTGCTGACCCGGGAGATAATACGGAGAGATCTGACCGGTCATATACATCGGAATATAGCCCTCGAGTCCCAGCATCATTTCACGAAACGGACGGTTGATGTCGTGTATGAAATGGATGTGCAAGCCTCTTTTCAACAGCATCGCCATGCCAAACATCCATTTTTTGGAGAATTCCTCGTCCTGCGCCATCTTCTCGATCGGCATATCGCTGTACATGATACAGTCCTCGCTGGATTTGGATACGGCGGTCGCCTTGAGAAAGTCTATCTCACACTTTTTCATGCCGTCAAGCGCAGTATAGTATTTTGTCGTCGGGAGATGGAACGGAACGGTAGGCAGCTTGATATCGTTGAAGTGGATCACGTTGATGAATTCATCGAGGCTGAAGCTGTCCATATGATCGAGAAAATGACCGATCGGATTGCTGTTGTCCGCGTCGGTGTTGGTTCCCAGCCATGTCACGACGGCGTCATATACGGCGCGCTGAGAATCGAGCGCGCCGCGGTCGACGGCGAACAGCTTCGCGAGGATGCTCAGGCTCCGATCGTCGGCGTAGCTGCGCGAGATGAACGAGCCTATCTCATGGGTGAAATCGGTGATGCGTCCCGGCCGGCGCTGTCCCGACAGGATCTTGGAGATATGAGAAGCGTCGAAGGACAGCCCGTGAGCCAGCGCGCTGACGCGGATATCGAGCGCTTTCATCAAAGCGTTCAGGTTGGAAAGATATATCTCGTAATCGATCGTCAGGTTGTTTTTCAGCGAGTTTTGCAAAGTCGCAAAAACCTCCGTTTCATCAAACGAAACGCCTTTTTCAAAACCTAACCGACAAATACCCCGGGCGAGCGTTTGCAGCTGATCGCTGTCGTAGGCGGGCTCGCGCTCGCCGTTCAGATAACGCCTGACGGCGCTGGGACTCATTCCGACCTCTTTCGCGAAGCGTGAGGGCGCGATCTCCAATTGTTCAAGATAGGCGGATAAGGTTTCTTCGAAGCTCATTTCTTGCTCTCCTTTTGAAATCAGTATAAAACCAGTCTAACCCCGCTGTTCCGAAAAGTCAATGGCTATTTCGGAATGAACTGTTTTCAATTAATGCTTTTATGTTATAATCAAAATGATTAGTTTTCGATTTGTTAAGGCGATACCGCATAATTTAGGTGTGCGGTGTTGCCATAAATGCGGATCCGCATATTTATACCTAAATATAAAGGAGAGAAAAGTATGAAGAAATTGTTAGCGATACTTTTGATGACGGCGCTGCTGCTGAGCGCGTTCTGCGTTCCGGTATTTGCGGCTGACGGCGACAAACCTTTGCCGACATCCGGACCTTGGGACGGCTATTATTGGATGACCGGCGGTCCGATGATATCATTTGTCGGCGGCAGTGCGGGACAGCGTGTAGAGCGTTTAGTATATTACCGCGAAAGCATGATGATGTCGTCAAGTCCGATGATTATTGACAACGAGGCGGTTCCCGGCGCGACGTATGACAAGTCGGCAAACACCCTGACCCTTGATAACGTTAAATTGACCGATAATCTCGGAGTTTACTACATGGGTGATGATTTCAAACTGCGCGTTGAAGGCGAATGCGAATTGAAAAAGATTTCCGTGTTCAACTTTGCGGGCAAATACAGCACAAGCCTGAACATCACCGGTACCGGCGCCCTGACGCTTAACAAGGATAAGACTTATTCCGAAGCAATCGAGTTTTACAGTGAAGGCATCAGCCTTACGCACCTCGATATCGCGCCTTCCGCAACGGTTCATCTGTACTCTGCACAGAGCACGGACGAGGAATTCCCTCAGAACGTCGCTGATATCAATTCCACCTATGCCGATCCGGCGATCACCGTAGGCGGCAAGGCGATCCCCGAGGCGAAGTCCGAGCGCAGGGTGGAAACCGTGTCCGAAACGGTAAACGCTTTATGGGTAGAAAACCCGGATCATGTTTATCAGCGCGGCAAGCGCGTCATCTCCAAGACCGATCCCGACGGCATCTATGCGGTACAGGAGATCGAGTTTAATACCGGCAGCAGCTATGAACCCCGCTTATGTGTGACCAAATACAATCACTCCCCGTTCGGCATCGATCTGCCTGATCCGGAGTTTTCCGAAGAATATGGTGATTACATCATTCTGACCCAAGATGAATTCGAGGCGGGATATGATTATGTAACAGAGCTGCAGCCCAAAAAGATTCGCTACACTACGGAGTATCGTGAGAGGAAACGCGGCTATCGCGGCGTCAAGTTCATCAAAGACGGCGAACCCGACGCCGTTTATATCGGCACGCCCGGCTGGACCACGCCGTATGACAACAAACTGGGCGAAATAGATACTTACTGTCTCTACAGCGCCCAATGGGACGAAACCGAACAGCTTTATGTCGCGGAACGTTCCGCTGTTGAGAAATATAAAACCGCGGAAGAACTGGCAGCCAAAGGGTATACCGTCGTGACAGAGCCGTTTGAGAGACGAGCAATGCTGGACTGCTGGGAAAACCCCGCTCCCTATGATGACGACAACAATCAGGACCGTTATCAACTGATTGCCCGAAACTCCGAGCCCGGCAGCTTATATGTGTATATGGGTAAAACCTATTCCGGCGGTGCGGCGAACGCGGTCCTTGTTTCGCCGGTACATTACGATGAAGAAAACGACGTATACTATCTAAACGGCGATGAGGATACGCTGGAGATAGCCATTGCGGATTGGGAGAGCGATCACTGCGATTTTGTTTACATGACAGAAAAGGGAGAGAAAGGGGTTGAAGTGCAGTATATCGATTCCGGCTACACTTTTGATAATTACAGCAGCGAAGGGTTCCTTCTGACCAAGGACGGTGATCCGGGCAAGTTTTACGTTGCCGACCTCGTTACAGGGACAGACGGACGCAAACAATACTTTGTCAGCGATTTCTTCACGATCGAATGGCGTGAGGATAAAGGTCATTATTATTTAACCGCACCCGGTGAATTTGTGTTCGGCGATCTTTATGACGATGTTGAAGAAATGGAAGCGGACGGATGGCACATGGTGCTTGAGGATCAGCCCGTTGATTACACCGTTACCGGCTCTGTTGAAGCTCTGCCCAGACCTTTGTATCGGGACAATGAGGGCAGCCGTTACTTCTATGATTTTGATGATAACTTATACAGCATCAGCGAAGAAAACACATTTACCTACGACGACAGGGAATACTATATAGGCACGCTTGCCGAAGGCGTGAACGAGGATGATCTGCAAGCGGTCGAGCATGATGAAATCTGCGACGATGATAAATGGTGGATCGAGGGTACAGAGTATCATCATATCGGCACCGGCGAGGAAGCCGGTATCCTCGGCGACGTTGATTCTGACGGTAACGTAGAGATCAGAGACGCCACATGGATTCAGCGATACGTTTCCGTTATAGAGATCCCCTTCACAATCACAAAAACTACAGCCGATACGGACGGCGACGACGAAATCACCGTAATGGACGCGACCTATATCCAAAGATGGCTGGCAAATCTGAAATCCAACGACAACATCGGCAAGCTAATATAATGACACCTTCAAATAACAGGCATTATGGGCGGGGCTTCGGCTCCGCCTATTATTTCTCTTGACTAATTGAATTGTTGTGGTATTGTATTGTGCTTGTAAGGAGCGTGATATCATGACCACATTAGAGAACTTCTATTTCGGTAACATCAATCCGAACGAGTACAAGCAGAGCAAGGACACCAAGAAGAAGCTGTCGGAGATGGCGAGATTACTTTATGAACTCCGAGCTATGTTCACGACCGAGCAACAAAAGGATAAGTTGGAGCAGATAGAGAACTGCCAGCTATCGCTGATCGCTCTGTCTGAGAAAGATGCCTTCATAGAGGGTTTCAAGATTGGCGTTAGGATGACAACAGAAATATACGCAGATACACAGCAGCGGGGTTGAGACGTCTGGTCTCCCCCGCTGTTCGCATTTGCCGGAATATTCTTTCTCTCCCAGTAAAGACTCGGAGCATAACTCAAAACGCAACACGGACGATTTGTGAGCATTTGTGACGGTGATTCCGTCAGATGGTTACAGATCAAGTGTTGCGTTCTTTTTATGAAAAAAGTTTTGTTTTTATTCTCTGATGGAAATATACTTTCTCAAAGTCCCGTTAATGGATACTATGGGAGTTTATACTTAGATCATGCAGATCATGGGGTACCCTATTATGGAGTGATGAAAGGCTAAAAAGTGGTATACACTTAGGTATATATCGCCAGTTTCGCCTTGTTCGACGGCCTTCGTTGGCCGCCGAACAAGGCGAATGCGGGCTAAGCCCGCACCCCTATGACGCAAATTGTATTGAAGATTGGAGGTATGTAGGTTGAAAGAAAACAGAAATTGTATTATGAAATTCAGAACGACGGAAGAAGAAAAGGACAAGATCATGAAGAAGGTGGATGCCTCGGATCTGAGCATCAGCGAGTATCTGAGACGGTGTGCTTTGGACAAACAGATCATCGCTGTAAACGGTTTGGATGATGTCGCAAGAGAGCTTCGAGCGATCGGAAATAACCTCAATCAGATTACCAGGGCGGTCAATTCCGGATAAGGAGTAGATTTGCTTTGCTTTCTGTTCACAGTTATGGTATCTCTGTTTTTTTGCCCAATTTATGTAGTCTCTGCAGAACTTTTTCTCTCCCATTTGAAGGATATTATCGTAGTGCCAATAACGATTAACAAAGTCAATGAATTTGCTATGTCGTTTATTGTTCTTAACTAAAGTTTCTATGTTCGGCATGGTTCGTTCAGCCAGAGTCTTAAGATTCATTTTTGCTTTAACAATTAACTCGATGGTGTAGCTGTACTGCCTGGATAACATCCTCATTTCGTTGTATATATCGTTTGCCGAAGAAATAGAAACTAATTCATGCCAGTAGCAAATACCAAACAAAGCAATATTGATGGAATCAATTCTGTCGGTTTTAGCTCTTCTGATGTTTTGAGAACAAAACCGCATCATCCTGTATGGGTTAACTACACAAACGAAAAAGCCTTCATCATGCAAAGAATAAGCAACAGGCCAATGGTAGTGTCCGGTGCTCTCCATAACGAATTTGACATCATCGTTTAAAGAGCGGATAAACTCAGCAAATGCGCGAATATCCTCTTTAGTATGTGTGAGTTCAAATGGCTTCCTTAATACTTCTCCGCCGGGCTTCATAATGCAAACGGTACTTTTGCCCTTAGATACATCCATTCCGATACTGATCATAGAATACTTCCTTTCAAAATGTAATGTGCAATGTAGCCGCTCAAGCTTATTACGATTCAGTTTGGCTCGTTACACGAACGCAGTCAGAGACCGGAACAACCTGCTAAATCGAATCTTTATAATAAGAAGGCGGATGACAGTTTAGGCGACGAACGCGAAGTTCCAACAAAGAATCGTCAGTCCATTGCCTTCTTATTATAACAAAAATAAGCCTGTTTGAGAGGAGAAATATTTACGCCGCATAATCAAAGAGTAGACCCTCTCAAACAAAAGAAACAGCGCAACCTAACCTTCATCAGATCATGAGGATTAGATTACGCTATTTATAGTACCAACAAAGAAAGGCGCCTGTGTTCAGCGAGAGCAAGACACCGGACTTTTCAAATATTATTACGCAAACCAAAGAAAACAAAAGTCGGCACGGAAAGTCTTTTTGTAACTGGATATCACGGATGGTTTACCTTTGTATGAACTGTACTTTCTGCTCTTACGAGTAAATGACGTTACCTGCAAGCCGAGTTTTTGTACTATCCTTTGTACCTTTTTCTTGTTAACATGAATTCCTTTGTTTGTTAATTCTCCATGTATTCTGCGGTATCCAAAGTCCTTGTTCTCTTTGCGGATTTCCATTATTTCTTTTTCTATTTCTTTATTCGGATCTTCCCGGTCAAATCTTTTCTGCCAATACATATATGTTGACTTTGGATATCCTGTAACGGCAAGTATATCTTTTAGTTTGAATTCTCCTCGGAGACTGTGGATTATCCGTGCCTGCCGTTCTTTGCCTCGTCCTCCAAACGCAGTCTCCTCAACTCTTTTAAATAGGCATTCTCTATCCTTAATCTCAGATTTTCTTCTTCAAGCTGTCTCAGGTATTCTGCGTCAGCTTTTTCTTTTTCTGTTTTTGGCAATTCTTTCTTTGGTTTAGTCACTTGTGGTCGCCGTCCTTTTCGTTGCGGTCGTAACGCATCAGGTCCGGCTGCTCGGTATCTTCTAACCCATTCGGTTACTATTCCGGGTGTCTTAATACCGACTGACAGTGCTAATTCCTGATACGACATTTCCGTTGTTAAGTACAATTCTACCACATGGAGTTTGAATTCGAAAGTGTATTTTTTATTTTCACTGGACTTCATTAATCCGGCATCGTCAAACTCTTTGTATGCGTTTATCCATCTCCTTACTGTCGTTGTACTTGGTATTTCATACTTTTTTGTTAAGTAATCGTATCCTGCTTTTCCGTTCATATACTCTGTTACAAGCTTCTTTTTTAACTCATAACTATATTTTGACATGAAAACACCCCCGAAAGTTAGTTCTTTGGTCTAACTTTCGGGGGTCGGGACAATGCGCCAGCCCCTGAACGTGTCATCCTTCGGCAAAACACGCGTGTCCGCCTCAGGATGACCTATTTTCTCATTATGAGAGCTCCGATTTATGACTTTGCCGGAAGATAATCTTCCAGCTTTTCGATCAGCTCGCTGTCCTCGCTGAGCTCCACGACCTCCAGATCCTTGATCATGCTCTCGCTGTACCGGTAATACGCGGCGTAGTAATCGGCGCAAAGTTCCCACTCCTCTTTCTGCTGTCCGGTCAACTCATGGGGAGCGAGCGCGTAATGCTCCTTGAGGTAATCCGTCAAAAAGGCGGTGAACTTCTGCTGACCGTAGATGTTCAGATGATCGGGATTATAGAAATCGCGCTTTTCATCCAGACCGGTCAGCGCGAAATCCCGCTCGAAGTTGAGATAATCAAACCCGTATTCCGCGACGATATCGCCGACGGTATTGCCGCGCTCAAAGCGGTCGAGTGTCTTCTCGGTTACGATATGCGGGAACCGGGCGAACACGACATTCGTCAGCTTTTCGTCCTTACAGAAGCCCAGCAGCTCCCTGAGCCCGTTCTCCTGCGTTTCGGTAAGCGGCTGTTTTCTGCCGGCGGCAGCCTGCAGCGAGCTGTTCAGCGATTTGTCCGGGCTATTGAAGACGATCGTCCAGTTCAGGATGCCCTTGAGGTAATTATAGCCGCGCTTTTGAACATCGATCACGGTGCGGCGGTACTTCTGATCGTCCTCGATTTCGTTCCATATGCCGTGGTATTTTATAATAGGAAAAAGATACTCCGCGCGATTTTCCTTCGCGTTTTCTGCGATCCACTCGAGCTTGGTGAAGTCAAGCGGCACGTGGTCGGTATAGTTGCGGAAGTTCGCTTCCTTTAATACCTCTTCATCGTCCTCATACAGCGCGCCGTTGAGCTCGACCACAACCAAAGCGTCCTTCTGGCGGCTGAGGATGTTTTTGAGCTGGCTTTTATAGTTGAGGATGGAGTCCGCCTGCGAGGCGAACAGGTAACTCGTGACGCCGTCGCGGCGGTAGGCATAGCCGGGAGACAGGTCGGAGTATACGTCGCTCGCGCCAAGGTAGACGACGTCGAGAGAGTTAACGTCCTCCTCGTAAAAGCCCTTGAGGCGAACGCGGTTATGGTCAGCGTGGCACAGCACATATTCCTGCAGCAGTCCCGTACATACGGCGACCGCAAGAAGCAGGCTGAGCGCCTTGACCACACGCAGTAAATATCTCTTTATCATTTGCGATTCCTTTCGATTTGTACGCTTGTACGCCTGACAATAGTAATCTTACCGTAAATCCGTCAAAATAGCAATAGCTTTGACAGAAAATAACGCGTAAAAAAGATCTTGATTTTTGTGATTTTTTGCGGAAAATTATTTACTTTTATCGGTAAATATGATATATTAATATAGATTTCGTGTACATGCGGAAGGCGGCGGTTATCCGGAATACAAGACCGAACTTATCGCCGGAACCGTCACGAACACCGACGGCACATCCTCATGGGATGAGCCAATCAATCATTAAGTATCATAAAAATTTAATTTTTTAATAAGGAGATCACTATGAAAAAGACAGGAATCATTCAATTGTTCTGCGTTGCTTTGGCGATCTGCATGATCCTCTGCGGACTGACCGCCTGCAGCGGTAAGGCGATCACCCTGACCGTCAAGGACATGGGCGAATCATCCTCGATCGAGGCCAACGTCGGCTCTACTGTCGCGAAGGCGCTCGAGGGCGCGAAGATCACCCTCGGCGAAAAGGATGAGACCGAACCCTCGAAGGACAGCAAGATCACAGAGGATCTCAAGGAGATCACCATCAAACGCTACGCGAAGGTCACGGTCGTATACGGCGACGAGAAAAAGGAAGTCGAGCTTACCGGCGGTACCGTCGCGGACGCGGTCAAAGCAGCGGCGTTCAAAACCGACGACAGCGTCACTCCCGACGTCCCCGCAACCGACTACCTCAAGGACGGCATGACCATCAACCTCGTCAAAGGCATGAAGGTCGAGCTGACCGTTGACGGAAAGACCACAGAGGTCGCTACCAAAGCGGCTACCGTCAAGGATTTTCTGACCGAGCAGAAAATCACCCTCGGCGAAAACGACGAGGTCAACGAGAAGCTTGACGAGAAGATCAAAGACGGCATGAAGATCGTCGTCAAGCGCGTGGAATACAAAGAGGAAAAGAAGACCGAGGAGGTCGACTTCAAGACCGAGGAAAAACACAGTGATTCTATAGCGTCCGGTACCAGCGAGGTAACGCAGGAGGGTATCAAGGGCGAGAAAGAAGTCACCGATAAGGTCAAATACGTCGACGGCAAAGAGGACAGCCGCGAGGTTGTCAGCGAAAAGGTCACCAAGGAACCTGTCAATAAGATCGTCACCTACGGTTCGGCTTCCGGAGGCTCCGATAACTCAGGCTCCGGCAATTCGGACAGCGGCAGCGGCTCAGGCGGCAGCGGCTCAGGTGACAGCGGCTCAGGTGACAGTGGCTCAGGCGGCGACAGTGGCTCGGGCGGTGACAGCGGCTCAGGCGGTGACAGCGGCTCGGGCGGCGTACACGAGACCGGCAGGACCGCCGTTCCTAACTGCGACGGCTCCGACCACGGTTATTACGTCATCAATTGGTCCGACGGCAGCACGACTTACGAAGAGTATTGATATCCTTTATCCGGATTCACGCTCTTTACAATACAACCCTCAAAGCCTTCCCGTGCGGAAGGCTTTATCGTAACCATACATCTGATTCAAAAAACTTGAACGGAGGATCAAAATGAGTCCATACTTCAAACGATTATTGTCGATTGTCCTTGCCGCGGCGCTGATGCTCTCCGAGGTGCAGACGGTCCTCGC
>CACWXE010000046.1 GCA_902764715.1 uncultured Ruminococcus sp.
AAAAGGAAAGAAAAGGAATAATCATGGAAAGGTGACCACGAAAACAACTTCATGATCGGTTTTGTTCATGCGTCCGTCATGAACTATAATTATAATATACTAAAAATATAAAATTGTCAAGAGTTTTTTATAAATATTTTATAAGTTAATAATTTCACAAAGATGTTTTCTTTTCTTTTTTCGGTTCCCTGGCGGTCATGGCCGGTTCCTCCTCTGCTTATTTGTCTTTGGCAAGTTCACGGTTGGAGAACGCCTCGTCATCTGTCACTTCGCGGATCAGCCGAATCTCGGAAGGCAGGCATATTTCTTCCTTTTCGTCCCGCAGTTCTATTTCCAGAATCGCCTGCTCCTTCCAGAATGGGTAGATATCGATCTCGAAGTATCTGTTCTCATAGGTCAGGCAGTATCTGGTTTTACTGATCCGATGCCTTTCCGGATCCGCATTTTTCAGAAGATGCCGGTATTCCGACTGAGACAGATGGCGTTCCGTACTCATTCTCTTCATTCCGCTAATCGGCCTTTTGTGCGTCTCATAGTACATGTAATGGCCATTTTCACCACGCTTCCGCACTCTGATCTCTTCCCCGGGATCTGATTTCAGGTACACCTGCTCTATCTCCACCTTTCTGCAGAGCGGATTGCTTTCCAGCCAGGAGATATCCGGAAATGCAATCAGGAACTTTCTCTCCATCTCATAGGGATGGCTCTCCTGAAGGAAAGAGGCGATCTCCTTCTCGAGTCTTTTCATCTTTCCCTCAAAATCGGTTGCGTTATCAATCACCCTGAGATGTTTGTGTCCCACCCAGCCGGAGAGCAGTCTGTCATCCAGTGAAATTGCTTCTTCCGCTGTCTCATAGCGCGCAGCATTGTTCGCGTTGGAATAGTATTCTTCCGCTCCGTTTGCAGCAGTGACAAGATGAAACACGGCGTCATATCCGTCGCGCCATTTTACAATATCCCCATCGAGCGCACGGAGTACGCTCTCAAACTCTTCCTCGTTCATGTAAGCACGGTTATCCATGATGCCTCTGTCACAGACGATCAGAATCTTTTCAGCACTCATGGTAGAAGCGGCCTGCTCAAACAGGCGCTCCTTCGTAATCTGCAGCTCTACCTGGCACTTCTGATATTCCACGTTTGTCCCGCATGTCCATGGAGCCACTCCGCCGGTAATCAGCTCCGTTGCCGTCTCAGGTACAATCAGAACGCTGTAACCGCGCTGCGAGAACGCATTCCTGATCCAGCTCATCGCAGTAGATTTTCCGGCACACGGTCCGCCGGTAATCACAATTTTAGAAATCATATGATTGAAGCCCTCTTCCCCCTCGAGCTCGAGGATGACTCTGCGCGCGATCAGATCCATATCGGATGTATTGCGCGAGAAGTTGAGGTACTTACAGCCGTACATGATCGGCGGACACGCCGAGCGCATATGCACACTCTTGGCGCCGTTCTCATACAGGAACTCGACCGTTTCTCTGAGCTGAGTGCCGCGCACGATGGAGTCGTCCACAAAGAGCAGGTCTTTGTCGGTGATCAGATCATAAACGGGGATCTGCTTCATCTTCGCGATCTTGTTGCGGTCGTTCTGGTTGGTCGGCATAAAGGAGCGCGACCATGTCGGTGTGTATTTGATGAACGCGCGCGCAAAGGGCTTGCTGCTCTCATTGGCGTAACCGATCGCGTGGGGCGTACCCGAGTCCGGCACGCCGCCGACATAATCGACGTTGATGTCGCCGAGATTCTTTTGATCATGGTGCGCCATGATCGCGCCGTTGCGGTAGCGCATCATTTCGACGTTCACGCCCTCATAGGTCGAGGTCGGATAGCCGTAGTAGCTCCACAAGAAGGAACAGATACGCTTTTTCTTGCCGGGCTTCGCGAGCTGTTTGAGATAGGTCGGCGTGAGCAAAACGATCTCGCCGGGGCCTAACTCTCTGTCGTCCTCATAGCCGAGCTTCTGGTACGCGTAGCTCTCAAAGGACACCGCGTAGCCGTACTCGCTCCTGCCGATACAGACAGGCAGTCTGCCGACCTTATCGCGCGCGGCGATCAGAGAGCCGTCCTCCAAGAGGATCAGGATGTTCTGTGTGCCGTCGATGATGCTCTGGGCAAACTTGATGCCCTCGGCAAAGCTACTCTGTGTATCGATCAGCGCGGCGAGCAGCTCGGTGGAATTCACCTTGCCGCCGGTCATCGCGTCGAAATGGCCGTAAGAATGCTTGAGGTGCCTTTCGATCAGCTCCTCCGCGTTATTGATGATACCCACGCTGCAGATCGCGTAGGTGCCTAAATGAGAGCGGATCAGCATAGGCTGAGGATCGGTGTCCGAAATGACGCCGATCGCCGAGGTGCCGACCATCTCATCAAAAATATGCAGAAACTTTGTTCTGAACGGTGCGTTTTCTATATTATGGATCTTTCTTTGTAAGCCTACCCCGGGATCGTAGGCGGCGAGTCCGCCGCGCCGTGTACCGAGATGGGAATGGTAGTCAACGCCGAAGAACACATCCATCATGCAGTCTTCGGTTGACGTTATGCCGAAAAAGCCACCCATGATATACCTCCAAATTTTGGTGAACGGTGAATGGTGAACGGTGAATGGTGGATGGCGGGACACCCGCACCCGATCTATAGGATCTATCTCATGCAATACAAATCAAAAACGCCTCAGCGTTTCCCACCACCGTTAACTGTTAACCGTTATCCGTTAACCCTATCTAAGATTCCTTTATCTTTCTCCAAAACCACTGCCGCGTCGGCTTTACGCTTGGCGTCCAGCTTTGCCGCCAGATCGGCGTCTTCTACCGCGATGATCTGCGCCGCTAAGAGCGCCGCGTTTGCCGCGCCGTTCAGCGCGACGGTCGCCACCGGGATACCGGTGGGCATCTGCACGGTAGAGAGCAGCGCGTCCAGACCGTCCATCATGCCGCCCTTGCAGGGGATGCCGATGACGGGCAGGGTGGTGTTCGCGGCGATCGCGCCCGCTAAGTGCGCCGCCATACCCGCCGCGGCGATCAATACGCCGAAGCCGCGCTCGCGAGCGTTTTTCGCGAATTCGGACGCTTCAACGGGGGTGCGGTGAGCGGAATAAACGTGTACTTCAAAAGGAATGTCGAGGGTCGACAGCATGTCGGTCGCCTTTTTGACGATCGGCAGATCGCTGTCGGAGCCCATGATGATCCCGACTTTTTTCATATACTGATTCCTCCAAACATATTGAGCCTCCCTTTTCTAAGGGAGGTGCCCCGACAGGGGCGGAGGGTTGCCGCGTTATCGCATAATCACTTTATGATAAATCATCAAAATACAGCGTATCAACCCTCAGTCACTTCGTGACAGCTCCCTTAGGAAAGGGAGCCGTTTATTTCATCGCGGAACTCTTATCCTTCTGGATAACGTCGTGCGCGCCGCCCTCGACGATCGAGGTCGCGGATACGAGCGTGAGCTTCGCCTTTTCCTGTAATTCGCGAATGGTCAGCGCGCCGCAGTTGCACATGGTCGACTTGACCTTACTGAGCGACAGCGCAACATTGTCCTTCAACGAACCCGCGTACGGTACAAGAGAATCGACGCCCTCTTCAAAGCTGAGCTTCTTATCGCCGCCGAGGTCATAGCGCTGCCAGTTTCTCGCGCGCTGAGAGCCCTCGCCCCAATACTCTTTATAATAGGTGCCGTTGATGCTGACCTTGTTGGACGGACTCTCGTCAAAGCGGGCAAAATATCTGCCCAGCATGATGAAGTCGGCGCCCATCGCCAGCGCCAGCGTGATATGGTGATCGTATACGATGCCGCCGTCGGAGCAGACGGGGATGTATACACCAGTCTCTTCAAAATACTTATCTCTCTCGGCACAGACCTCGATCAGCGCGGTAGCCTGACCGCGGCCGATACCCTTGGTCTCGCGGGTGATACAGATCGAACCGCCGCCGATACCGACCTTGATGAAGTCGGCGCCGCAGTCGGCGAGATAGCGGAAGCCTTCCGCGTCGACGACGTTGCCCGCGCCCACCTTGACGCTGTCGCCGTAGTTCTCACGGATCCAGTCGATGGTCAGCTTCTGCCACTCCGAAAAACCCTCGGAGGAGTCGATGCACAGCACGTCGGCGCCCGCCTCGATCAGCGCGGGAACACGCTCGGCGTAGTCGCGGGTGTTGATGCCCGCGCCGACGACATAACGCTTGTGCTCGTCGAGCAGTTCGTTGGGATTCGCCTTATGGCTGTCGTAGTCCTTGCGGAAAACGAAGTATCTCATTTTGCCGTCCTTGGAGATCACGGGCAGGGAATTGAGCTTGTGATCCCAGATGATGTCGTTGCACTCGGACAGGGTCGCGCCCTCATAGGCGTAGATCAGCTTATCGAACGGGGTCATGAAACTCTCGACCTTCTCGTTCTTATCCATACGGCTGACACGGTAGTCACGGCTGGTGACGACGCCGAGGAGCTTGCCGTCGGGCTTACCGCCCTCAGTGACAGCCAGTGTGCTGTGACCGGTGCGCTCGGTCAGCTCGATGACGTCCGCCAGAGTAGCGTCGGGGCGGATATTGCTGTCGCTCTGGACAAAGCCCGCCTTGTAGCTCTTGGCTCTTTTGACCATCGCCGCTTCGTTCTCAACGCTCTGGGAGCCGTAGATGAAGCTCACGCCGCCCTGTGTCGCGAGGGCTACGGCGAGCTTGTCGCCGGATACCGCCTGCATGATCGCGGATACAAGCGGGATATTCATGGTGATCGCGCTCTCTTCACCCTTCTTGTACTTGACGAGAGGGGTTCTCAGGGTGACGTTAGCGGGTACGCACTCCGAAGAGGAGTAACCCGGGATGAGCAGATATTCATTAAAAGTATGGGCAGGTTCATTGATAAAAGTTGCCATCTTTAATACTTCCTTTCAGCTTTGGTTTCGCAGTAGATACAGCGGTAGATCTTATTCTCTTTATCCGTCAGGCGGAATACATGGTCGAGCTCCTGTTCCGTCGTGGTGATACAACGCGGATTCATACAGCGGATGACGTTGGTCAGCTCGAGCGGCATCTCGATACAGCGCTTGCGTACCAGCTCGCCGTCACGGATGATGTTGACGGTCGCCTGCGGATCGACGAAGCCGATCACATCCATGTTGATATGGGTCTTGGAATCGATCTTGATGATATCCTTCTTCGCCATCTTCTTTGAGGTGACGTTTTTGATGATCGCGACGGAGCAGTCCAGATCATCGAGGTGCAGCAGCTCATACAGCCGCATACCGCGTCCGGCGGTGATGTGGTCGATGACGACGCCGTCACGGATGGAATCGATATTCATATCGTGCCCGCCTCCTTGAGTAGTTTCAGAATCAGTGCCATGCGCATGTACTTGCCGTTCAAAACCTGCTTGAAATAACAGGCGCGGGGATCGTCATCGATGGCGACGCTGATCTCATTGACACGGGGCAGCGGGTGCATGATCGCCAGATCCTTTTTCGCGGTCGTGAGCTTTTGCGGCGTGAGGATGTAGCTGTCCTTGAGCCGCAGATAATCCTCCTCATTGAAGAAGCGCTCACGCTGAACGCGCGTCATATACAGGATATCGAGCTGCGGCATAACATCCTCCAGACTCGTTGTCTGCAAATACGGGATCCGCTTACGCTGGAGAACGTCCTTTTTTACGTAGCTCGGTACTTTTAATTCTTCAGGAGAAATAAGCACAAACCGTGAGCCTTCATAACGCGACATCGCATTGATCAGCGAATGGACGGTCCTGCCGAATTTCAAGTCACCGCACAGACCGATGGTCAGATTCTCCATCTTTCCCTTCTCGCGATAGATCGTCAAGAGATCGGCGAGCGTCTGGGTCGGATGATTATGACCGCCGTCACCGGCGTTGATGACCGGGATGGACGCCGCTCCGGCGGCTACCATCGCCGCGCCCTCCTTCGGGTGGCGCATCGCGATGATGTCCGCGTAGCAGGACACGGTTTTGGCGGTATCGGCGACGGATTCACCCTTAGCCGCGGAGCTGTTGTTCGCGGAGGATACCGAGATCACGTTGCCGCCCAGCTCGTACATCGCCGCCTCAAAGCTCAGGCGGGTTCGGGTGGAGGGTTCAAAGAACAGGGTCGCGAGCTTCTTGTGCCGGCAGACCTCCTGATACTTTTCGGGATTGTCGATGATGTCGCAGGCTGTCTGCATGAGCTCCTGCAGCTCGTCGACAGACAGATCGACGATATCGAGAACAGACCTCATGCTTGTCCTCCGATCCAGCTCTCGTCGGAGGGATTGTTGCGGAATTTGATGAGTCTTTCAACGTCCTCGGGCTTGATGTAGCCATCCTCGGCGGCGACCTTCGCGATCACGTCGAAGTTGGTCAGCGAGATGTTTCTGACGTCGGCAGCAGCCAGACGGTCAAGACCTTTCTGCATACCGTAGGTAAAGATGGACACGATGCCCAACACCTCGGCGCCCGCCTCACGGAGCACGTCGACGACCTCGAGCACGGAGCCGCCGGTGGAGATCAGATCCTCGACGACAACGACCTTCTGACCCTTTTCGAGTCTGCCCTCGATCTGGTTCTGTCTGCCGTGATCCTTATGACCGGAGCGGACATAGCCCATCGGCAGTCCCATCAGGTGAGCGGTGATCGCCGCGTGAGCGATACCGGCGGTGGAGGTACCCATCAGCACCTCGACCTCGGGGTAATTCTCTTTGATCAGGGTCGCAAGCCCGGTCTCAACGTCGGTACGAACATCCGTGTCCGACAGGGTCAGGCGGTTGTCGCAGTAGACAGGGCTTTTGATGCCGCTCGCCCATGTGAACGGCTCTTCGGGGCGGAAGAATACCGCCTTTATCTTTAATAAATCCTTTGCGATTTTGATATTCAGTTCCATTAATCATTCCTCCATTATCAATTGTCATTCCGAGGAGCGAACTCCTGTCCGCGACGTGGGAATCCCCATCCGATTGCAACCGGTCGTAATGACAAGGGGATTGCCACGGGGCTAAAGCCCCTCGCAATGACACTCTGTATCATTATCCCACAAATTCTTCCACACATCTTCTGTATGCCGCGACGGGATCCTTTGCCGCGGTGATCGGTCTGCCGACAACGATATAATCGGAGCCGATCTCTTTAGCCGCCTTGGGGGTCATCACGCGCTTTTGGTCGCCGATATCGCCGTCCGCGAAACGCACGCCCGGTGTGATGGTCAAAAAGCTGTGACCGCAGGTCTCATGCACCTTGCCCGCTTCGAGCGGAGAGCATACCACGCCGTCAAGACCGCTTTCCATCGCGTTCTTCGCGTAGTGCATGACCACCTGATCGATCGGTTCTTTGATCAGCAGGTCGTTTTCCATCGCCTGCTGGTCAGTGGAGGTCAGCTGGGTCACCGCGATCAGCAGAGGACGACTGCCGTCGGGACGGGTCAGTCCCTCCAAAGCCGCCTGCATCATCGCCTTGGTACCGGCGGCGTGCAGATTGGTGATATCCACATCGAGCCCGCTCAATACCCGCATCGCTTTCATGACGGTGTTAGGGATGTCGTGGAGCTTTAAATCGAGGAAGATCTTGTGTCCTCTGTGCTTGATCTCACGCACGATGGACGGGCCCTCCGCGTAAAACAGCTCCATGCCGATCTTGACGAACGGCTTACGCGCCTCGTTCTCGAACTTGTCGAGAAAGTTGAAGGTAGCTTCCGCGCTTGAAAAATCGCAGGCTACGATTACGTCCTTACCCATTCTTAACGCCTCCTATGATTTCATTTAAACTATTGATATGATATTGATCCATCACGGCGGGGAGATCCTCGATGATCTCCTTACACGCCGTGGGGTTGACTAAATTCTGCGCGCCGACCTCAACAGCCGTCGCGCCCGCGAGCATCATTTCGATGACGTCCTCCGCGGTGCTCACGCCGCCCATACCAACAACGGGGATCTTTACCGCGTGAGCGACCTGATACACCATCCTCAGTGCCACGGGGAAGATCGCGGGACCCGAAAAGCCGCCCATCGTATTCTTGATGATCGGTTTCTTTGTCCGCAGGTCGATCCGCATACCGAGCAGGGTATTGATCAGGCTGATACCGTCCGCGCCGGCGTCCTCACACGCCTTGGCGATGCTGACGATATCGGTGACGTTCGGGCTGAGCTTGATGATGACGGGTTTTTGCGTCACCTTTTTGACCGCCCGTGTCACCTCGGCAGCCGCCTCGGGGGATGTGCCGAAGCTCATGCCGCCGCCGTGGACGTTTGGACAGCTGACGTTGACCTCCAGCCAGCCGACCTGTTCCTCCTTGTCGAGGCGCTCGCAGGTGTAGGCGTAGTCCTCGACCGAAAAGCCGCTGACGTTCGCCATCACGGGTTTATGTAAACACGCTTTCAGCTTGGGCAGCTCCTCCGCGATGACCTTGTCCACGCCGGGATTTTGCAATCCGACGGCGTTGATCATGCCCGCGGTACACTCCGCGATACGCGGGGTGGGATTGCCGAAGCGGGGATCCTTTGTCGTTCCCTTGAACGAGAACGTGCCCAGACAGTTGATATCGTAGATCTCGGCGAACTCGTAGCCGTATCCGAAGGTGCCCGAGGCGGGGATCACGGGATTATCGAGCTTGATCCCGCACAGGTTGACGCTCAGTCTGTCCATATGATCTCCTCCTTTTTCAGCACCGGGCCATCCTTACAGATGCGCTTGTTGCCGGTGAGGGTCTTGCAGGAACAGCCCATGCAGGCGCCGAAGCCGCACCCCATGCGCTCCTCAAAGCTGAACTGACCCAAGGTATTGACCGCCTTGTTCAAAGCCCTGAACATCGGCATCGGGCCGCAGGTGTAGAAGTAGGTATACCGCTCAGGCAGCGCGTCGGTGACAAAGCCTTTCACACCGTGAGAACCGTCGACGGTCGTGACCTGTACGTCACAGCCGAGCGCCTTGAACTCGTCCTCATAAAAGACCTCGTCCGCGGTGTTGAAGCCCAGCACGACGCTGACCTTCTTCCCCTGTGCCAGTAATCTTTTGGCGAGCAGATACATCGGCGGTACGCCGACGCCGCCGCCGACCAGCAGCGGATATTCACCCGCGGGCGTCAGATCATAGCCGTTGCCGAGCCCCGTCAAAAGCCGCAGCCCGGTGCCCTCGGGCAATTCGCTCATCGCCAGAGTACCCTTGCCGACGACCTTGTAGATCAGGGTGAGCACATTGCCCTCCACATCACACACAGAGATCGGACGGCGCAAATAAAAACCGTCAA
Source organism: uncultured Ruminococcus sp. (assembly GCA_902764715.1). Classification (GTDB taxonomy): domain Bacteria; phylum Bacillota; class Clostridia; order Oscillospirales; family Acutalibacteraceae; genus Ruminococcoides. The sequence goes on from CACWXE010000046.1 coordinate 9,218, forward strand.
GCTGTATATTGACGAATTCCCCGGCGTTGATGATCGCCGAGGTATCGCCGCGCAGGAGCATTTTGTATACATCCTTCGCAATTTTGATGTTTTCAATAATGGTAAAAATCGAATCTTGCATTGGTTCACCTTCCTAAAACAGGAGCAGTGCGTTTATTTGGCTCCCTCTGACGAGGGAGCTGTCACCATTAAGGTGACTGAGGAAGAGATAACGCGGCGTAATAATGGATCGATAACATCTGACTCAATACCATGAGTAATGGTGATTTTGCGCATAATTGAGTCAATCAAAAATCTCTACTGTTACGCTTCGTTATCTCTCCCCCAACCCCCTCATCAGAGGGGGCGGAGGATGAGTTTCGTTTATCAATTAAGCGTCAATAGTCGAGATCGTCAGCGTGGTCTCCTCGAGGACATCGAGCAGAACACGAACGGTATCTAATGATGTAAAGATGGTCACGCCGTTCTCGACAGCCGTCTGACGGATGGCAGTGCCGTCCTCATAGTGGACGCCGGACATGATGGCGCGGGTGTTGATAACATAGCTGACATAGCCTGCGCGGATCGCGTCGAGGATCTCGGTGCTGCCCTCGCTGATCTTGCCCAGCTTGCGGGTCTTGATGCCGTTCGCGCGCATGACCTTTGCGGTCAGGTCGGTCGCCTCGATGTTGAAGCCGAGGTTGTAGAAACGGCGTACCAGCGGAACAGCCTCTTCCTTGTCCTCGTCGGCGAGGGTCACGATGAC
>CACWXE010000047.1 GCA_902764715.1 uncultured Ruminococcus sp.
TGACCCTTCACCTGCGAAAAGTCAAGCGTGCTGTCGGGCAGCTGATCGCTGTTTTGAAAAACGGCAGGCTCGATCTGTCTGCGTCCCGCGAGATGATCGATCAGCTCAAAGATATGCGTCACCGGATAGACCTCCAGCCCGTCCACCACCGCGCCCTCATTGGCGTTGACGGCGGGAACATAGAGCTTCTTCAATCCCAACTCACGCGCGGCGATCGCCATCGGCAGCACGCCGTTGACGCCGCGCAGCTCTCCCGAAAGCGACAGCTCGCCGATGAACGCGCTGTCATCGGTATTGGCGTTGATCTGACGCGTCGCCTTGAGCACCGTGATCAATATCGGCAGATCATACAGCGGCCCTTCCTTCTTGATATCCGCAGGCGCGAGGTTGAGGATCAGGCGCGAATTCGGGAATTCAAAACCGCAGTTTTTCATTGCGGAGCGCACACGATCCCGACTCTCCTTCACCGCCGTATCGGGCAGTCCGACGATATCAAACGCCGCCATCCCGCGCGAGAGATCCGCTTCTATCTCGATTGCATAGGTATTCATTCCGAATAATCCCAGGCTGTTGCATTTTACTACCATAATCTACCCTTCTTTTTTCTCATTCGTTGACAATCAACAATATTCCTTTTACCTTCATCTTGCCCGATTCTAAGCAAAAATCGCTCCTCGTATCTTTGTTCGATTTCCTCTGTTTGCATTATACCATACTTCTTTACGGTTGTAAACCAAAATTATGGAAAAATACTGTTTATTGTGCACAAAATATTCCATATTGTGAATAATTTGTCATTCTTTGGCGCCACTGTTTTTGAAAAACCTGTTGACTTTTAGCGGGTTATTTATTACAATTTACATAAGATAATCTATTGTGAGGTGCTATGTCTGAACGATCCTACCGCGTGCCGTGATATGCGGCAGACCGACGAAGAACTCCTGCGTGATTTTTTGTCGGGGAACGACGATGCGTTCGATCTGATCGCGTCAAGGTATTTGGGGCTGATCTCAACAGCCGCAAAAAAATACCGCGGTATGGCAGCGGACTTAGACGACAGCGATATGATACAGGAAGGCATGGTAGCTCTGCTCTCAGCCTGCCGCACCTATGACGGCGACAAGGGCATGAGCTTCAAGAACTACCTGATGACCTGTGTCGAGAACCGCTACCGCTCGATGATGCGTTCGATCCTGCGACAGCGCGCTGTCCCATCCCGCAATATGATTTCGCTTGAGGATGACCCGCAAGCCGCCTTTGACCCGACCGAGACATCGCTTTCCGAGCTGGTCGAGACAAAGGAGTACATCAACAGCCTGCACCGCATCCTCAAAAACAGCCTCTCAAACCTCGAGTACAAAGTAGCGATTTTGCACCTTTCCGGCTATACGTACAAAGAAATAGCACAGCGGCTGAACATTACCCTAAAATCAGTTGACAATGCACAGACCCGTATACGTCAAAAGCTTTCTAGGTAATACACCCCGAATAGAATTCAGACGGTGCAACTCCGCCGCGGGGTAAAATATATACCAAAAAGTGAGGTACACGCTATGTACGAAGACAAGATTCTCCGTTGCAAGGACTGTGGAAACGAGTTCGTATTCACAGCCGGCGAGCAGGAGTTCTACGCAGAGAAAGGTTTCGTCAACGAACCCCAACGCTGCAAGGACTGCCGAATCGCTCGCAAGAATGCAATCAGGGCTAATCGTGAGATGCACACTACCGTGTGCGCAGACTGTGGCGGCGAAGCAAAGATCCCATTTAAGCCGATGGAGGGCAAGGATTACTATTGCAGCGAATGTTTTGCAAAGCGCAAAGAGGCCGAAGAAGCGGCTCAAGCTGAATAATAAAAGTAATATAATTGCTTACAGCGTCCGATTTGGGCGCTGTTTTTCAATATGCGACAAATGCAGTATTGTTTTTTTGAGAGCGGTGTGTTATAATCGGTGTGTCAAATCAAAAACTATAATAAATTGTGATTGCCACGGGCTGACACGCGTGTCGAGCCCTCGCAATGACACTTGACTTAAGTTGTGATTCCACGGCACAAAAGTGCCTTGCAATGACTATTTTTGGAGGTAATATTATGATCACAAAAGACGCTATCATCGGCGATGTGCTGGATAAGTATCCGTCTACCGCACCCCTGTTTTTACAGATGGGTATGCACTGCCTTGGCTGTCCCGCATCCCGCGGCGAGAGCATCGAGGAAGCGTGCATGGTACACGGCGCCGACGCCGATAAGCTCGTCGACGCGCTGAACAAGGCTGTCGGCGCGTAATGTCAATACTCAAACCTCATGGGCGGCTGTCGCTTTGCGCCGATTTCGTGCGCGAAGGCAGCCGCCTTGCGGATATCGGGACAGATCACGGCTATCTGCCGATCGCGCTGTGCCAAATCGGAAAAATCCCCTCAGCGATCGCCTGCGATATCAATCCTCTTCCGCTGCGATCGGCTGAAGAGAATATTGCAAAGTTCGGTTTTTCAGAAAAAATACAAACACGTTTGTCGGATGGGCTCAAAGAGCTTGCGCCCGACGAGGTGGACGACATTGTGATCGCCGGTATGGGCGGCGAGTTGATCCGCGATATCCTCGCTGCCGCGCCGTGGGTAAAAGATGAGGCAAAGCACCTTGTGCTCCAGCCGATGACCCATCACGACGACCTGATCCGATGGCTGTATAAAAACGGCTTTGACATCGACCGGCAGGCGGCTGTCCGCGACGACGGAAAGGCTTATACCGTCCTGTCAACTCGTTTCACGGGCGATAAAACCGACTGCGATCTGTACACCGCCATCGTCGGAAAGCTCGATTCGCATGACGAAAACAGCCGCGGATTTCTCAGCCGCAGTCTGCAAAATCTGCGCAACAAAAGTAAGGGCGATCAGTCGCTTTTGCCTGTCGTACAACAATTAGAGGAGGCGCTTTATGAAGCTGAGTAGCATCATCGCGTTCGCGCAACAGATCGCGCCGTTTGAATCGGCAGCGGAATGGGATAACGTCGGACTGTTGGTCGGCTCGCCCGATCGGGCGATCGACCGCGTTCTGCTGGCGCTGGACATCACACCCGACGTCGTCAGAGAAGCGCACCAAAAGGGCGCGCGGCTGATCGTCAGCCACCACCCCGTCATCTTCTCACCCCTGCACACTCTCCGGCCCGATCACGCGGAATATCTGCTCGCGAAATACGACGTCGCGGCACTGTGTCTGCACACGAATCTCGATCGCGCCGAGCAGGGGGTGAACACCGCTTTGGGAGCGGCTTTGGAGCTAAAAAACACCACCCTTTATCCCGAGGATTATCTGCTGGTCGGAGAGCCGGCTGAGCCTTGCTCCGCCGAGGCATACGCCGCGTTTCTCAAAGACAAACTACACGCGCCGTCGGTACGGTTCACCGATGGAGAAGTCACCCGCGTGGCGGTATCCTCCGGAGGCGGCGGTGAGGGCGTGGAGCTCGCCGAAAAATACGGCTTTGACGTCTTTGTGACAGGTGAGCTGAAGCATCACCAGTACCTGTACGCAAAACAGCACGGTATCGCCGCGTTCGACGCGGGGCATTTTTCGACCGAGGATGTGGTGATTGCGCCGCTGAAGGATCTGTTCGCCGCCAAGTTCCCGGAGGTCGATTTCATCATCAGCGAGACCAACCCCTGCCCCTATCGGGCGGTTTGATCACTTCGTACAGCGGTAGTATATGAGCGTATTCTTTGTGAATACGCTTTTATTTTTTGCCCACGGGATCGAAAATCCTCTTTACAGTTTTAACAATTTGTAAATTTTGAGCGGAAAAGATAAAATTTCTGCTATATATATGTAAAAAACAATTGCAAAAACCACAAGCGTTTGTTATAATGTTGTAGTATATATTACTATATCATGTGATAGTATGGGATTTATGGGGTTTTTCCGAAAGCGCACCGTCCGTCACATTCGGCGTGTGTACGTAAAACTAAAACCGTTTTCCCATGAACTGTCATCAAGACAGGCAGGAACAATGAGAATCAGAAAGAAGAAATGGGCGGAGCCGGAGCTCGCCGAATGTCGCTACTATATCAACGAGCCCGAGCAGTACCGCGGCCGCTGGAAGGAATACTACGGCAACGATAAACCGATCGAGCTGGAGATCGGCTGCGGCAAATGCACCTTTTCCGCCGAAAAAGCGATACGCGATCCCGACAAAAACTTCATTGCCCTGGATATCAAGAGCGATATGCTGGGCGTAGGCAGGCGCAACGTGGAGCGGATCTTTGCCGAAAACGACAGGGTGCCCGACAATATCGCGCTGGTGCGCTGTAACGTCGAACAGATCGACAAGGCTTTTTCCGCTGACGATCACATCGCGGTGATGTACATCAACTTCTGCAATCCGTGGCCGCGTGAAAAGCACAAAAAGCGCCGCCTGACCTATCCGAGAAAGCTCAAAATGTACCGCGATTTTCTCACCGATGACGCGGTGATCTACTTCAAGACCGATGACGACGAGCTGTTTGAAGAAAGCATCGGTTATTTCGAGCAAGCGCGCTACACCATCCGCTTCATCACCCGCGACCTGCACCACAGCGAGGTCAGGGACAATATCATGACCGAACACGAAAAGATGTTTTCCGATGAAGGCATCCCGATCAAATATCTGGAAGCGACGGTCTGATCCCTCGCGCTTTTAACACTACCCCGATCCAACAAGGAGGCAAACGAAACATGAGGCTACAGCGAATCCTTGCCGCCGTCATCGTCACGGCGCTGCTCTTATCCGGCTGTGCCTCTCTGGGCTTCGGCAAGTCCGAGATCCTCACGCCTCCCAAAGCATCGGGTATCCGCGCCGAAGTACAAAAGCTGATCGAGACCGACGCCGGCGGCGCCTACTCACTGATCTACCCCACCGACGGCGCCAACAAAAGCGGTTTGTTCCTGCACGACGTCAACAACGACGGCACCGAAGAAGCCGTTGCGCTGTATACCACCGCCGACAACACCTCCCGCGTTCTGATCGCGCAGCAGCGTGACAACGCCTTCCAAATCTTAGGAAGCGCCGACATCTATTCCGCCGACGTATCCGAGCTGAGCTTCATCGACTTTGACGGCAACGGCAGAGAAGAGCTCCTGTTGGGATTTTCGATCGGCACCCGCCATGCCGTGCTGCAAACCTTCCTGATTGCCGACAGCGTGACAATGTCAAATACAGAAGAAGGCTTCGTCGATTATGTCACGGGCGATTTTGACAAAGACTCGTCGACCGACATTTTGCTGATGATGACCCCTGAGAGCGCCTCTAACGCCAAGGCGAGACTGCTGAGCTTTTCCGAAAAGGGCTTCAGCGAAAAATCCTCCTGCGAGATCGATCCCGCTGTCATCTCTTACACCGGACTGCGCTTCGACAAGCTCAACGGCGACCTTTACGGCGCGGCGGCGGACGGAAAGCTCGGCGAGGGCGAATATACGACCCAGCTCATCTACTATGATTCCGCCGCAAAGCTCCTGGTCAATCCGCTGTACCTGAACAGTAACTATAAACGAACCACCCGCACCTCTGCCGTCACCTGTATGGACATTGACGGCGACGGCGCGATCAATATCCCGCTGAGCTCTTTGATGGATCACACCAAGGACGAGGACACAAGCACCGTGTGCAACGTCGCGCGGTGGAACGACTATGATCCCGAACAGATGGGTCTGTCCTTCAAGAAAGACGCCGTCCTGTGTGAGAAGCTGAACTTCATGCTGTTGTTCGGTACCGATAAGCTCAAGACGGTCACCGCCCGCTACTCCGCTGACAACGCCGTGACCCTGTACAACATCAGCTACAAAAACAGCGAGCCTGTATTGGGCAAGGAACAGCTGACCGTCTACCGCTACGATAAAGCGAACTACGACAGCAGTCTGACGGCACAGGCACAGCTGTATGAAACGGCGGAATATACCTATACCTACATCCTCAGCGAGGATTCCGGTTTTTCTCACGATGATATCAAGGACAGCTTCATGCTGCTCTCCGGTGATGAAAAAGCGTCTTCAAAAAAGTAAATCATCAGATAGGCGCGTGATCACTGCGTCATCTGTCTGTTCATTTTCAATCCTGTAATATACATCCTGAACGGAGGTTATAATTATGAAAAAGATTCTGGTATGCGAGGACGAAGCCGCGATCCGCGACTTTGTGGTAATCAATCTCAGAAGAGCCGGCTATGACGTAGTCGAAGCGGACTGCGGCGAGATGGCGCTCGAGAAGTACGAGGAACAGGGCGGCGACTTTGACGTAGCCATCCTCGATATCATGATGCCCGGTATCGACGGTCTGCAGGTCTGTAAGGAACTGCGCAACAAGAACTCCGGTATCGGTATCATCATGCTGTCGGCACGTACTCAGGAGATGGACAAGGTCACCGGTCTCATGCTGGGCGCCGACGACTATATCACCAAGCCCTTCTCCCCCTCTGAGCTGACCGCGCGCGTCGACTCACTGTATCGCAGAGTATCTCTCTCCGAACAGCGCAGTGAGAACAACTTCAAGGAGGAGCTGCAGAGCGGTATCTTCACCCTGAACCTGAGGAACCGCGCGCTGATGAAGAACGGCAAAATGATCGAGCTGACCCAGGTCGAGTTCCAGATCATGGAATACTTCTTCAGTAATCCCGGCGTAGCGCTCGACCGTACCGATATCCTCAACCACGTATGGGGCGAGGCGTATGTCGGCGAGGAAAAGATCGTCGACGTTAACATCCGCCGTCTGCGCATGAAGGTCGAGGACGAACCCAGCAACCCCAAGTACATCGTTACCGTATGGGGTCTGGGCTATAAGTGGGACACGGTGTAAACCGCGAGCGGTTTACAATGAATACTGAAGATTGAAGACTTAAGAATGAAGAATATAGGGAGGGCTGCGCCCTCACCCGGTTAAAATTGATCGAGCGAAGCGAGTAACCTTCATTATTCATTATTCAATTTTCAGTTTTCAGTTTTAATATCAAAATAATTGGGGTCCCCGAAAAGCCCCTGCTTTTTGGGGAGACGAGGAACCGTCACACGAGCACGATAGTAATTTCCTCTGCGAAATTGCTATCAGCGAGTACGACGAGTGACGAGGAGGTGACAGCGATGTTCAAAGGTATCAGTAAGCGATGGTTGATCAATACCTTCGGTGTTGTATCGGCGATCGTTGTTTTGCTGATCATCTTCATATCCGTCGCTGTTCACTCGTTGTGTTATTCTACGGTAGAAAACGAGCTGCTCAACCAGACAAAAAAGCTCAATGACATATTCCCGAACGGTATCTCGGAGAGCGCCGAGACCTTTGAGTCCCGCGCGTCCGCCTATGCCACGGACTTTTCGGATAAGGACGAGATGGAGGTACAGATCCTCAACGCCTCGGGGCGTGTGATCACGACCTCCGCCGGCTTCGGCGCGGAGACGGAGAACATCCCCGACTATGTCCAGGCGCAATCGTCCGAGAACGGCTTCGGGCGATACAAGGGGCGCAGTGATTCGGGCGAAAAAATCATGGCGGTCACCACGATCATCAAAAGCCCGCAGGGTACGGAGCTGGGCGCGGTGCGCTATGTCACCTCACTGCGCAAGGCAGACGCCAAGGTGCTGATCTACACGATCATCGCAATCATCGTCGGACTGATGATCATCGCGGTCGTCGCGTTGTCGGGCTACTACTTTATCCGTTCGATCGTCCGACCCGTCCGCGAGATGACCGAGACCTCGCGGCAGATCGCGCAGGGCGATTTCACTGCCAAGGTCGATAAAATGTATGACGACGAGATCGGTGAGCTCAGCGACAGCATCAATGAAATGGCGAAGGAGCTCGACGCGAACGAAAAGCTCAAGAACGACTTTATCTCGCGCGTATCTCACGAACTGCGTACACCGCTGACCGCCATCAAGGGCTGGGCGGAGACCATGCAGTACGGCGTACCCGACCGCGTCACGCTGGAAAAGGGCATGAGCGTCATCGTCAAGGAAAGCTCGCGCCTGACCTCTCTGGTCGAAGAGCTGCTCGACTTCTCCAAGCTCCAGAGCGGTCGACTGACCATGCAGATGGAGCGCATGGATATCCTCGCCGAGATCGACGAGGCGGTCTATATGCTCAAGGAACGCGCCCTGTCGGAGGGCAAGCATCTCTTATATGACGACCCTGAGGAGATGCCCATCATCTACGGTGATAAAAACCGACTCAAGCAGGTATTCCTCAACGTCATCGACAACGCGCTCAAGTATACGCCCGAGGGCGGTATGATCGGCGTACAGGTCTATCAGGATTATAAAGAACACACCATCAAGGTCGTGGTCGCCGACAACGGCTGCGGCATCAAGGCAGAGGATCTGCCCAAGGTCAAGGATAAATTCTATAAAGCGAATCAAAAGATCAACGGCTCCGGCATCGGATTGGCGGTAGCCGACGAGATCATCAAAATGCACAAGGGCTCGCTCGATATCGAGAGCTCGCCCGAGGTCGGTACCACCGTCACCATCACCATCCCGATCTATAATGAAGCCGCGGCGCTGGATGACGACACCCAGTCCTTAGGCGGGTTGAATCCGCCTGTTCAGCCGCCTACCCCGTAGGAGGATCGATATGAACCCGATCAAAAGAACACTGATCGAATGTCTGATCGGCATCCCGATCGTATTCGGCTTAGCCACCTTGTTTGACTTTCTCTACCAAACAGTGCTCCAACAAAACACCTATACGTTCAACCCCTCCACACCCCTGTTCTGCTTAGGCGTATGGATCATCATAGAGATCGTCACTCTTGTCATCCGCAAGAATAAAAAAGAGAAATAACACTGATGATACCCGCCTTCAGGCGGGATGAATCGGGCTCCCTATTTGATGGGAACTGTCGCGGACGCTTGCGTCACGGGCGCTTGTGTCGCGCGACTGAGGGTTGATACGTTACATAAAGGGATATAAGCTTTTCAACCCTCCGCCTCTCTCAGAAAAGAGAGGCTCAGAAAGAAGGTATTATATGAAAAAACAGGACAAAAAACAACAAAAGCGCATCACCTCCATCGGCGGCTCCGCTCTGATCGAAGGCATCATGATGCGCGGACCCAAGCGCACCACCGTCGCGTGCAGGGTCGATAAAGACAACATCTACACCGAAGACATCGAAATCAAGCCGCTGTTCAAGGCAAAATTCTGGAAGTTCCCCCTGATCCGCGGACTGGCGGGCATGATCGACAGCATGCGCCTGAGCTACAAGGCGCTGGGACTGTCCGCCGACAAGGCGATAGAAGCGGGACTGGTCGAGGAAGAAGAACCCTCCAAGTTTGAAAAATGGCTGGAAGATAAATTCGGCGACAAGCTGATGAACGTCGTCATGGTCATCGCGTCCGTTCTGGGTATCGCGCTGGCGATCGGCTTATTCGTCGTGCTGCCGTCGATGCTGTTCACATGGCTGATCAAGCCGCTTCTCACCGATTGGAGCGAATCCTCTGTCAGGATCCTTCAATCCGCCTTTGAGGGCGTATTGAAGATCGCCCTTTTCCTCAGCTACCTGTCACTGGTATCCCTGATGAACGATATGAAGCGCGTGTTCCAGTACCACGGCGCTGAACATAAAACCATCTTCTGTTACGAAAACGACGAGGAACTGACTGTAGAGAACGTCCGCAAGCAGACCCGATTCCATCCCCGCTGCGGTACCTCGTTCTTAGTCGTCACCCTGCTCGTGAGTATTTTTGTCGGCTTGTTCATCCCGACCTTCCCGAATCTCCCGATCCTGCGTCCGGTTCTCAGACTGCTTCTCGTGCCGGTCATGGTCGGTCTGGGCTATGAGTTCATCAAGCTCTGCGGCAAATACGACAACAAACTCACCCGCATCCTCGCTACGCCCGGACTCTGGGCACAGCGCATCACCACCAGAGAACCCGCCGACGAGATGATCGAATGTGCGATCGAAGCCATGAAGGCGGTCATCCCGGACGACGGCTCCGATA
>CACWXE010000048.1 GCA_902764715.1 uncultured Ruminococcus sp.
GTTGGTGAGCGTCTCCCCTACTTCGCCGATCACTCTGACGGGGATGGTGATGATCACCGTTTCTCCGGGCGCGATCGATTCGATCACCGCGGAGAATCTGGTGCCGTCTTGATGAGGGCTCACCTCATAGGTGATACCCGCCGCCTTCTCGATCGAGACAGGCGCGTCGTCGTTGACCTGTACGGTCATGGCGTTGTTGACCCTGACCTTATCGCACAGGATATCCTCGACGGTGACGTTCTCCATCGGGACCTCGTCATCGGGGTTGGTGAGCTTGAGTACATATTCGAGCACGCTGTTCTTAACGACGCTCTCGGGATGATCGATCGTACCGCTGGACGGGAACGCGTCCTTGACGAACCGGGGCACCTTGTAGCGCACGGTGACACGGGTCTGTGTGACATTGTCGACCTTGGTCAGAGCGCCGACGTGATTACCCCTGATATATGCCTCATTATAGGCGGTAAGGTTATTCTCTGTATCGCTCGGTGAGTGCATATTGATCTCAAAGGAGAGCTGCATTTCCTGACCGAGGATAAAGGGATCGCCCGCTGTATCTTTTCTGCAGTCAACAGCGATCGCGGTGATCTCGTCCTTCGGCGGCATCTCCGTAGTCCAAATGTCGGATGTATCAATGTTCAGATCATCCTCAGAGAAAGACTTAGCAGTCGAATAATAGACCACCGGCTTGCAGTAGGTTTTTTTGTTTTGGCTCTTTACAGAAGTGATACCGGACAGGTTGAGCGACTTGAAATCGCCCAGCCACTCAGAGATATCTCTGTCGACCTGTCTTTCGGCCAAATCATACAGCACCAGATTTTCGCCCGCGTACTGCTTATCGCTGGTATACGAGATACGGTAGGAATAATCGGTATTTCTGCCGATGATCTGATGATTGGATACTGTCGTGCCCTCCGTCTTGACGGTCGAGGAAAGACCCGAGCCGATAATGGAGGGAGTCTGAGCGTTGACATTGCAGGAGTTAAAGGCAGTCTGAGGACTGTCGGCAAAAGCAAGACTCGGTCTGAATTTCGGCTCCATCTCGGACAATGTCCTTGAGCGTTCGATCGGTATGCTCTGTCCGGGTGTGGTATCCTTGTAAGCGAAGAGATTGTTCGGCGTCGCGCCGTTAGCGATGACGTTGGCAAAGCTGGTGTTCATCATATAATAGACGTCAACGCCGGTCGCGATCATATCATCGGGGATGCTGACGTCCACCGTCATCAGGGTTCTGCCGCAGTCGTTCCAGTTATCGCTGAAGCTGACGGAATAGTAAGCCGAGGGCAGATGATTATCGCCGTTCTTCAACTGCTCATATCTATCGGCGGAAGCGGTGCTGCTCTCACCGGAGTTCTCCGATCTGGGGATCGCAAACACACTGGCTCTGTCAACTGTATATCCCTCGGGAAGCAGATCATAGAAGACCGCGGATCTCATCGGCTTCTTATTGCCGGTGGTATTATAACCCCAGCCCGAGATAACAGCGGGAAGGTTCTCGGAGGCGTTAAGATTATCCAAAATCACGTTCTTTTTGGAAGCGCAGTTCTTTGAAGCATAGAGCTTGCTCTCGCCGATATTGAGCACATACGCGGCGAACCAGCCGCTCTTGCCCTGTTCACCGGTCACTGCCGTAACAGGCGCGCTGTTGCCCTCTGTCAAGGACAACGAAGCCTTGTTTTTGAACATCGTATCCTTGTTAGCTTCAATGTGATCCTGAACAAAGGATTTGATATGGTTCGTCGGCTTGATACAGACAGTCGGCTTGACCTGCAGATCGGTGGTATAGAAGGAGGAGCTGTAGCTGACCTTGAACCACACGGTATCATTCGGCAGGTCGACCGTCGCGCTTGCGGTATGGACGATCGGCTTGAGCGTCTCGATCTCGGTGCTTCCGACGCGTCTGATGCTGACGATAATACCATCGTTGCTGTAATCGCTGACGTGCTCATGGACAAACGGATTTGACCATGTCTTGTTCATCAGGATCGCGTCATATTCTGTCACATTGATCTCGAGCTTGTCAAAGTAGTAGTCGTTTTCGCTGAGATTGACGTCGGTTGACGCGTTCCAGTTGGATTCATTCGGATGCGGACTTTTAGAATACTGTGAAAGCACCAGATCACCCGCGGCGCCGTCCTCGATGGTCATCGTTCTCTTCGGCGTGACGTAGGTGCCGATGTTTGAGTTCCACGTCGGAGGAATATCTCTCTTGCCCTCTTTGTAATCGATCACGTATTCCAGGGGGATCGTTTCATCGATCAGGACTCTTTCCTGTCCGCCGTGGATATAATGGTCATCTTCTTCCTCGGGCGAGCCTTTGATACGCTTGGTAAAGGATGCCGACCTACCGGCGACGCCGATGGCTTCTTTATCCTCGATATAGGCATACGCGTCGGCGCCGGCGCGGAAGTGTTGTTTGTAGCCCGACTTCCACGTTACCTCAAGCTCCGCCTCATTGTGCGCTTCCGCCCAGCCTGTTTCCGTTTTGTGAACGGTATCCTTGCGGTGTTTGGTCACGACCTTGGTCGAATAAGTACCGTTGGTTCTCTCCGTTTCGGGATGATTATCGGGAGGGATCACGATCGCGCCGTCGCGAACGGTATCCTCGCTCCATTCCAGCGTAAAGGGCTGGGTGCTGGAGGAATGGCGGGAAACCAGATTCCATGTGACATAATAGTATTCATCGGAATCGGCGGGCTCGGCGCCCCACTCGCTCTTCCACTTCATGGAAACATCCGTCTGGATCTTCTCGACATTGGTATTGACTCTGGTGTGGACGTCCAGCGAGAGCGGTTTGTTATAGTCAATGCTCTTTTCTTTGACGAGCGTTCCGTTTTCCTGGGCGTTAGCAATAATATTGACGTTAAACTGATTGGTATAATACTTTTGGTCGTCATCGGTAGTTTCGGTATCGTCGCCCATAAAGCGATAATAGCCGTTTTCGTCGATGTAGCCGCCTGCGATCTGATTGGGATCGGCTTCATAAAAAATCTCGAAGTCATCATGCCTACCGGTCATTTCAACACTGTTTTTAATGAGGTAGAATGTTTCTCCGTTTTCTTCGACTTCTTCATAATAGAAATGAATACTGTCTGAGTCAGTCACCGGTTCTTTGGGAAGTCCGACATTGATATTATCGGTGCCAATCGGTTCACCCGCTCGGTTCTTGAAGATATGCTTCGGGATCTTGATCTGGACGGATCCCGCAGGGAGCTTGATATCCGTCGAGGTGTTGTTATCATAGCTGTAGAACTGGATCCTGAGCAGGGCGGAGATATGGCCGTTGCTGATGGGATGGAACACGAGATTATCGCCCGTGTTGTTGGTCACATTACCGTCGGAGGGACTGCCCCATGTCGCGGAATACATATACAGCGTATTTGCCATGATTTCGGAGCTGGTGTCATCGATCTTGACGATATTCTTGGGATCGACCCACTTCGCGTAGTATGTTGTATCGGCACTGATCACGGTTTCGGGCGTGAGCTTTTCACCGGTACCGTCGGGATTCGGATACCATCCGCCGAAGAAATACTGAACGGTACCGTCCGCTTCCTTCTTATTCGCGCCGGGGATCGTCGGGATCGTCTTGCCGCTGACGACTTTGATCGTTGACTCCGCGGGATTATACATCGTGCCGCCGTTCGCGTCAAAGGTCACGGTGCAGTCCTTTTGGATCCAGTGCGCGGTCAGCGTCATATCGGAGGTGATCGTTGTCTCACCTTCGATGACCTCGGTGCTGCCGTCATACCAGCCGCCGAACTCACAGCCGTTTTTGATCGGAATCGGAAGTCCGGAGATCGTATCATCCTTATAATATTTATGCTCTGTCTGGCCGCCGGGGATCACACCGTCGTCGGCATTCAGCGTGACGGTATACTGTGCATCCTCCTTCCACTTCGCCTTGATGGTACTGTTATGTGAAAGGTCAACGGTAGTGTTTTCATATACCTGTGTCTCATACTCATCGTTACCGTCTGTATCGGCATACCAGCCGAGGAATTCACAACGGTATTTCTCAACTGTGGGAAGCTTATTAAAATGATAAACGGGCGATTCTTCCTGGAACGGATAGTCGTCTTCCGTGTAATCTGTAAACGAACCGCCATCCGTTTCAAACTTCGGTCGATAACCCCAGTGTGCGGTAAATGTTACACTGGGTTCAGTGATGACCGTTTCGGAAGTGATCAGATCACCGTTACTGTCAAACCAGCCGATAAAGGTCGAAGAGCCGTTCTCGGGAGTCGGCAGCATACCGACGCTTTGGTTGTACATACAGACGTTGACGATAGAAGACTCGCCATTGATCGTACCGCCGTTCGGGTCGAAGTGTACGGCGCAGTTAGGCATCCAGTAGGCATAGAGTGTGCAGGATTCGGTTACTTTATTCTGCTCCTTGTCATGGTCAAGGACTTTATCATCCTTGTCTACGATCTCTTTGCCCTGTCCGTTCGCTTCGGTGAACCAGCCGACAAAGGTGTAGCCGGCGGGAGAAGCGGCGTCACCGGGTTTGGTCGGTGAGCTGAGTGTGCCGAAGGGATCATTGACCTCATAATCTCTTGGCGCAACTTTGCTGCCGCCCTGTGAATCAAAGGTGACCACCACCGCCGGAACATGCCACTGGGCGTACAGCGTAGCGGTGTCGTCCTGTGTGACAGCGAGCTTGTTGACCGAGTCGTTGCCGGCAAATTTCACTGAACCGGTACCGTTTTTGCGGATATTCCAGCTCGCGAGCACAGAACCGTCCTCGTTCTTGAACATACGTGAGCTGACGTCCACAAACTGTGTATAGCTGATATTGTCAAAAGTGATCGTTTCTCTGTCATCGGAAACGGTCGCGCCTTCCATGCTGAAATCTTCGGGAACCTTACCGCCGTTGCCGTTCAAAACGAGGTTGTAGGTGTTTTCGTTCCAATGAGCATAGTATGTCCACGCTTCGACTTCCTGTCCGTTTTCGAGCTTGGAGCCGCCGTCCTTTTCAGACCACCAGTCGTCAAAGGCATATCCCGCTCTGGTGGCTGTTTGTGAGCCGTCGAACTCAGCATTCATCCCCTTAGCGCCGTTGATCGACTGGAACTGCGGCTTACCGCCGTTCGCGTCGAGGATGATCTTATCCACGGCGACCCATGTGCCCGCATAATCCTTATTGTAATAGAGGAAAAGCTGATCCGCGGGAAGAACCTCGGTGCCACCCAGCTTGTTGCCGGCGGCGTCATAGATCTTTGCCCAAGTCTCCTTGACAGGAACACTTGTGCCCGCCTTGCCACCCAGCGGCCATCCATTGGCGTTTAGGGTCACCATCGAAAGCTCTTCGCATCCCTCAAATATATTATCCTTTCCGTTGAGAGTTGCCTTAGAATTGGTAGCTTTTGTGGCGACCGAGCTGAGATCGAGTTCTTTGAGGCCGGAGCAATCCTTAAATATCGACGGACTGTTCATCGGACCGGATATGCATTTTGCATCCAGTGTTTCAAGTGAGATACAGCTCTCAAACATACTGTTGTACATCGCTTCGCTGTAAGCGCCCCAAGTTTCATCACCGAATTTGATGCTTTTCAAAGATTTGCAATTCTTAAATGTCTCTCTACAATAACGTGCTTTATTGATATGCCAAGAACTCAGGTCAAGTTCTTCAAGGGAGATACAATTTCGAAACGCGTTATCGAGGTTCAACGACGAGTAGGTTGGATCCATAGAAAAGCTATCACCGAACGTTACTTTCCTCAGCTTTTTGTTTTCCTCGAGAAAGCCTGCTAATGTTGTAGCTTTCACAGGATTAAGATATGACAGGTCAAGCTCCTCCAAAGCGGAGTCATATATGAACGCGCCGAAATTCGTGCAGTTAGGCAGTTCCCAATTCGCGCTGGAGATATTCAACGTCTGTAAGCCTATGCCGTCCTGATGTGAGAACATTCCGTTGACGGTTGTCGCGCTGCTCATATCCCACTTTCTCAGGTCAAGATTTTTTAGGCGGGCGTAGTTAAATGTACAATAAAACGACGTACATAATGATGTGTCGATATTATCTTCAAGTCCGAAAACGTTTGCATCTGACAGGGTTCTTGTATACATAAACCAGCCTGACATTTTGCGCGGAGCGATCTTGTCCTTAATAATCACCCTGTGAACATAATAGTTATAATCATACCAAGGCTGCTTATACGATTCTTTTCCGCCGATACCGAGAGCTGCATTCGTCTTTTCGTCATTATCAAAATTATCAATATGCATCTCATACGCTCTGTCGGGATACGGCGGAGTATCTCCCTTCTGGAAGATAAGCTCGTATTTATCGTGACCGCCGTGTTATATTACATTACCGTTTGAATCAAGCGCAGTATATACAAACGCATGGATCTCACTGCCTGTCGCCACATCGTCCGCGAATACCGTCAGGTCAAACGGCACGAGCAGACCCACCATTACCGAGATGATCAGCAAGAGTGAAGTGAATCTCCTTTTCATATTTTTGAATCCCTTTTTATTCATAATACCACCTACAAAACATAATGTCTCATGATACAATATATACTCAGCATAATTATACAGGAAGTTCCATTCACAAACAATTGACCGATGTTTCAATGTTTTGTCGGATTTTTATGCATATTAGCTAAAACCTCCGCATAAATAAACGCCCCGTCATTCAGACGGAGCGTCAGCGTTCTTTTTCTTTTTTGTTTTTCTGCTGATCAGTACCGGATACAAAAAGTGCAGCGATAATCCGATGAAGCCCAGATAAAATACCGGCTGCATGACGATCGACCTGATCGTGTTCGCCTCTAAGCCGATCCCGTATCCAAAGAAGAGGATCGCCTCCGCGATCACGCTGAGCAGGAGCAGTATGATCGCCGCCCACGGCATAATCAATCCCGCTCGCGGAAAGAACGGCAGTCGGTTGAGAATGAACGCGTAGTATACGAACAGGATCATCAAAGCCAACAGCATCATGAAATACGAAGCGCCGTACAGGATGGTATAAGGCTTGGTACCGTCAATATAATTGATCACCCGTATGACCAGACGCAGCTTGAGGGCGATGATCACGAGTAAAGCGATGATGAACATCGTTCTTCGGACGATCATGAAGAGGATATGCTTTTTGCCCTTGACGCCTGTCGTCCACATATAGACAGCGAGTATCGCGAACATCAGCGCAACGACCGCGGTGATCACGATGCCCTCGGGCGGCATTCCGCGATAATCTCTGCAAATGACAAATACCTGATACGCGGAATACGCGGCAAAAAACGCGCCCGTCAGTATCGAGATCAGCCATCGCAGTGTAAATATCTTTTTCATAATCCCCTCCCCTGCTCAGCATCTACATTTGCGTTTGAATCAAGCGCATAAAATAAGGACGGAACATTCCGCCCTTTTGAAAACATCAGAACCAGCCACCAGTTGTCGGAGGCTTAAGGTCAAAAGTACCGAACGAGCCGTAGCGATTTTCCCGTTCGAGTTTTTTTGCCATAAACGGAACAGGCGACACTTCTCCGGATGTGGTGATCACATCTTCTGTATCAAATTGTGTAATGATGAGGTTCGTGCGCTCATACACAGATTTCATATCGA
Organism: uncultured Ruminococcus sp.; assembly: GCA_902764715.1. Lineage (GTDB taxonomy): Bacteria > Bacillota > Clostridia > Oscillospirales > Acutalibacteraceae > Ruminococcoides. The sequence continues at coordinate 7,576 of CACWXE010000048.1, forward strand.
TAGGCTCCTAAAAAAATGGATCGTTTATCCTTTACTGCCGAAAGAATACTTACGCATCATACAGTAATCTATTTTATTCTACAATACCGAAATGAAAAAGTCAATACAAATATCATGCCGCATAAAGATTTTCATTCATGATCTGACGGTGTCAATAGGCTATCATCGGTCCGCTATCCTATCGACACAAAAAGGCGAAGTATGGCAAAAAGTAAGGACTGTCGACGCTAAAAAACGTGACAGTCCTATGCTTATTAATCAGTCATCAAGCATCGGTCAGCTTAAGATCCTTTACCTTTCTGGTACCGAACGCAGTGATCGCGGCGGTGAACGCAGCCGTGATCGCGGCGCTGATCAGCCATCCTAAGAAGTACGGCGTCCTGACGAACTGGGCGTGCGGCATTTCGATGAACCGAATGACGATATAGCCCATCAAAGCGCCCACGGCGATACCGAGCAGGATACCGATCACCGAGGTGATGATCGTTTCGGTGTTCAGATAACGCTTGACCTCCTTGACGGTGAAGCCGTTGATACGCATGATCGTCAGCTCGCGCGTCTTTTGGTTGACGTACATCTTTGTGATATTGAGGAGGATGAAATATGCCATCAGACCCGCTATGACAAGCAGGAGAATCGCGACCTTATTGAATACGTTGGTCACAAGCTCCAGCTTACCCTTATCCTCAGCGGCGGGAGCAAGGCTCTCGTAGCCCTTGACGCGATCGAGCTTCTCGACCAACTGTTCCTTATCGGCTCCGTTCAAATACAGGAAATAGGTGTTCATCTTAGGCTGTTCGCCGAAGTACTTTTCATAGGATGCCTCATTCATGATCATGTTGCGTCCCATATAGTTGTTGAACACGCCCGCGACCCTTACCTCATACGGCGTCATGGTGCCGTCGTAGATAATGATATCGTCGCCGCTGTCCTTGCCGGCGGTCTCAGTGGTTCTGCACTGGATGAACACACCGTCCTCATCGGTCGGGAGCTTGCTGTCCTTTTTCCATGTCTTGAAGTTGTAGAACTCGGAGAGCGCTTCCATATCGCCGCAGATCAGGTCGGTATACTCCACGTCGCTGCCGGCCTTGAACGCGCGGAAGCCGCTTTGCGCCTTGACCCATTTCGTGCCCGCGTCATCAAGGATCGCTTCGATCTCTTTCTCGACGTCATCGGACGCGCCGGGGTTGAAGGTCAGCCTCTCGTCATATTTGACGATCTCGCCGTACTGCTTGTCGGCAACGCTGCTGACGCTGCCGCGCAGGGTAAAGCCGATCACCAGAAGCGCGCAGCATCCCGCCACACTGACGGTCGTTACGATGACACGCGCGAGATCAGAGCGCATATTGCGCAGGATCAGCCTTGAATACAGGCTGCTGCCGCTCTTGGAGCTCTTGGAGCTTTTCCGTACCTCCGGCTGTTTCTCTCTCATCAGATCCATCGCGGTGGAGCGCATCAGACTCAGGCAGGAGATCGTAACCGCTACGATGGCAAGCACGATCGCCAGACCGACGGCGATCACGGAGGTGCCTACCAAAATGCCCGCGGGGAGTTTTCCGATCACGTACATATTGCCGTAAGAGTTGAGCACCACGCCCTGGATCACGAAGTAACCCGCGAGGATACCGATCAGGGCGCCGACGATGGTCGCGCTGACGCCGAAGATCAGATATTTGCCCAAGATCTCACTGTTATAGAAGCCGAGCGCCTTTGTCGCGCCGACCAGATTTCTCTGCTCATCCACGATACGCTTGATCGTCGTGTAAATGACGAGTGCCGCGATGACGACAAAGAACAGTGAGAAGGTGACGCTCAGGTTGGAGATACTCTTCGCCGAAAGCGACAGGTGCATATAACCGCCGTTCGACCCGATATCAAACACGAACCAGCTGCAGTCCTTGAGCTCGTCAAAACTCTTCTTGGCGTCGTCGAGCTTTCGGACGCCGTCTTTATATTCGCCTACGCCGTCGTCATATTCCTTCTCTTTGTCGGCAAGGGTCTCTTTGCCTTCCTCGAGCGCCTTGACGCCGTCGTCATATTTTTTCTTGTTCTCGTTGTACTTCGCGACGCCTTCGTCATACTGACTTTTGCCGCTGTTGTATTCCGCGAGACCGGACTCATACTGTGATAGACCCGAGTAATACTCAGCGATTCCGGCTTCATACTGCGCTTTGCCTTCCTCGTACTGCGCGACGGCGCTGTCGAACTTCGCCTTGCTTTCTTCGTACTGAGTCACAGCGCTGTCATATTTGGCCTTGCCCTCGTCGAACTGCTGTTTTCCGTCGTTGTACGCGGCTAAGCCCTCTTGATAGAGTTCTTCGGCGGCTGCCACGATCGCCTCATAAGCCTCCCGCTCC
>CACWXE010000049.1 GCA_902764715.1 uncultured Ruminococcus sp.
CATACATATATATATATATATATATATTAATGAGTGTTTTGTTTCATAAGTTTAATTATAGTAAAATATAACCGTAAAAAATTTTTTCAGTACATGTAAAAGAGAGATTTAAGATTAATGGAACATATTGAAGCTTTAGTTAATTTTCTGCTTCCATATCAGGCGTACAGCTACGCACTGGTTTTCGGAATACTGATCCTGTGCGGATTCGGACTTCCTATTCCTGAAGACGTGGTACTGGTTTCAGGAGGAATACTTTCCGGTCTCGGATCTGAATCAAGTCATCTGACCGAACTGTGCTACATGCTCGGCGTTTCCTTCGCAGGTGTTCTGCTCGGAGACAGCACCATGTACATTCTCGGGCGCGTGTTCGGATACCGCATCCAGAAATTCAAACCGATGCGAGCACTGCTTTCACCGAAACGCTTTGCCCAGGTTCAGAAACTTTTCAACAAATACGGGATCTGGGTACTGTTTGTAGCCCGCTTCATTCCGGTGTTGCGTTCACCTACCTTCCTGGTTGCCGGTATGAGCCGTCGCGTTGGGTTCTTCAAATTTATCGGCATGGACGGTTTTGCAGCGATAATCTCCGTTCCAATCTGGGTTCTGATCGGTCACTACGGTGCACAGAACCGTGAAGCTCTGGCAAACTGGCTCCATGACAGTAAAATGGCAATTCTGATCTTTACCGTGGTAATTATTTCCGCCCTGGTACTTTACATCAGATCAAGAATGAAGAAGGAAAAACTGCAGAAGGCTGAAAAACAGCAGGCCGCCGCCAGGCAGGAAAACAGCAAATAATGGAACTGATTGAATCCTTTGTCAGATTCATTACCGAATATCAGGATTATTCCTACGGAGTAATCCTGATTATTTTACTCGCAAGCGGCGCCGGACTGCCGCTGTCCAAGGATGCGCTGCTGATTGCCTCCGGAATTATCGCCGGCATCATCGCACCATATAACGAAAACGCCCTCACTCTAATGCTGATCTCCTGCATTTTCGGTGTTACCGCCGGTGACTGCATCATGTTTTATCTGGGAAGAATGCTGAGTTTCAGAATTCAGCGCTACTGGCCCTTCAGCAGAATAATCACACCGAAACGCTTTGCCGCACTGAGAAAGTACTACCGGATGTACGGTCTGTGGTTCATTGTAATCGCCAGATTCATTCCGGTGATCAGGATCCCTCTTTACATATTCTGCGGCATGACCAGAAAAATAAAAATCGGATTTTTTATTCTGATTAACGGCGCGGTATCAGTGATCTACACCGTCATCTGGGTGGGACTGGGCTATATCTGCACCCGCAACCGCGAACTGCTGCTGGAGTATGTTCCGAAAATCAATTTCGGCTTCATTGCGCTGGCACTGACGCTGATCCTGGGACTGCTCGCCTACCACCGGTTCCGCTCCCGGTCAGAAAGGAAAAAGCAGTAACTGCTCTATTTTTCCGGCTCCTTGTATTCGCCGGCCTCAATCAGCTTCTGTTTTGATTTTTCATGCAGCTCCATGATATCCGGATCATTGGTAAAGACAAATTCGTCGGCATGGGCATAGGCAAAACGGTAGTTTCCGAGATCATAGTAATGGCGGATCCCTTTGATGATGGTATCCTTGTTGGCCTGGAATCTTTTGAGGGCATTGTCCCGTTCCTGTTCAAGCTGATAGGCTTTATACTCACGTACATTTTTACCTTCAATCGGATGGCCGATCAGACTCATGAACCAGCCGTAGGCCGGCAGAGCAAGAAAGAACACAATGGCGATGACACGGAAAGTCTCCGTTACCCGGGTTGATTTGAACACCAGATAAAATGTTGCCGGCATGATAAACAAAGATGCAATCATGGTTGAGATTGCAATCGGATCATAATAAACAAAACAACACAGACCGACCCAGAAAATAAGAATGCCGGCCAGACGGCAGATCTCGTTGATAATCATTTTTGCGTTCATAAAAAATTGCACCCGACAACAGAATTTGCAGCAAACGTCCTCACTGCCCCGGCGGATAAATCTCCGGTTCGCAGCAGAGACTGAACCTGATCCTCTTCAAAATAAGTGAACCGCAGATCTTTGTCAATTATTCCCATTCTGAAATGTCGGTCAGGTTGTAAACTTGTATGATTGCGTGAACTGCGGTACTGTCTGGCAGCGGATCTACTTGAAAATCATAATTGCGGCCATATATTTTCTGATAACAGCAGGAGTTTTTTTAAATGAGTTCATCACAGCAGATCAGCAAAGAGCCGGATACAGAGAAAGAAATCGGAAAGTTTATCGCCCTCATACTCAGACATAAACCCCAGTTTGCAGGTGTTACTCTCGACGAACACGGCTGGGCGGATGTGGATGAACTTGTAGCCGGGATCAGCCGCAGATACCCCTTTGACCGGACTATGCTTGAAAACATAGTTGCTGCTGATGAAAAAAAACGCTATTCCTTCAATGAGGATCATACCAAGATCCGCGCCAATCAGGGACATTCCGTTCAGGTGGACGTGGAACTAAAAAAAGCCGTTCCTCCCGAGATCCTCTACCACGGCAGCGCCATCAAGTTTGAACAGTCCATTGACAGCACCGGCCTTATTTCCAAATCAAGACTGTATGTACATCTGTCCACAGATTATGACACCGCTGTGAAAGTCGGTAAACGCCACGGAGAACCGGTGATCTACCGGGTGCTGAGCGGTAAAATGGTTGCTGACGGCTTTGAGTTTTTTCTTTCAGAAAACGGGGTATGGCTTACAAAATCAGTTCCTGCTGAATATCTGGAAAAACTCTGACGTGCCTGCGCAGTCTGCAGAATATGCCTGACAACCGATACTGATCCGACTGTGCTGTTGAAGAATTCAAAGATAACCATTGTTCACAAAGTCACGGCAGCTGCACTGCTGAGCTGCCCCGTGAGAGTCCCTGCAGATCAAACGGTTGAACTTAATGTCACTTCTGTAAGTACCAGAAACTGCAGAGGGATCAGATCAATATCCCAAGATATGAAATTCACAGACACTGTCTGCGAATTTCAAGTTAAGCTGTGCATAATACCTTTTCGAGGCGATCTTTATCAGATAAAGGCCGCTCTCCCCTTGTTAACAAGGGGGAGTCAATCGAAGCCAAATAGAGAACCTAAATCTGATTCGGTACATCACAGCATTAGGGGAAACATTATGAACAGGAAATGTAATAAACTACGGAAATTTCCTGGGAATACCGCGCTACACTCCTTTAAAAATGCCTGCGTTTATTTTGTTGATTCCACAAAATTCTCAGGTTTTGGCAAATCTTCCGGAAACACTTCCTTGAGGAGCGAAATAGGAACAATACATAAATCGTCCCATTTACCAGCCTCGTTGAATGTAAAGGCGAACGCCTCCTTCCTGTTTAACAGGTTGTTCACCACCTGCCGGATTGGCATTTCAATCCAGTTATTATCACCAACAGTTTTTTGAGCCTTATCTTTCGTTGAAAAAAAAGAATACACTCTGCCCCAAATAGTATGCATAAAGGTCATATGGATGTTCATCGAACCCTCATCGCTTTCGCCGGTATTATCATTATCCGGGATCATAATACAACGGACAATCATGTTAAATCCCTTATCATACCCCTCGCGAATAAGTAAGATTAAATCCTGTAATCCTTCCTCTTGCTTTTGATCTCTTTCTGCACTGTTTGTTTTTGTAAGTGATCTCAACATCGCCGAACATAATGAACGCGGCGATATCCAGATGCTCGTCGACCTCGCACAGCGGCAAATCACGCTTGCAGCCCGCGATGGTCATTTGATAAGTTTTAGCCATAATGTACCCCTTCTTACTCTTGATCCGATTCGATCACGCCATATCGACTTTGAGCTTTTTGCCGCCCAACAGATGGAAATGGATGTGCATAACGGTCTGTCCGCCGTCCTCACCGCAGTTGTTGACGATACGATAACCGTTCTCAAGCCCCAGCTCTTTCGCGACCTTGGGGATCTTCGAGAAGATATGACCGACGATATCGCAGTTCTCTTCATTGATCGCGTTCGCACAGCAGTAATGCTCCTTGGGGATAAAGAGCACATGTACCGGCGCCATCGGATTCAGGTCATGGATGGCGATGATCTTATCATCTTCATACACTTTGTTCGACGGGATCTCACCCGCGGCGATCTTACAGAAAATACAATCAGACATAATTGCCTCCTATTCATAGCGGATTTGACAAGCTCCGCATCAATTCATCATTATTTTATACCATCAGCGGTCAATCGTCAAGACTGAGGTCGCAGGACTTGATGGTGTTCTTGAGGGTCTCGGCGGAATCACGCAGCTTTTTCAGCTCATCGTCATTCAGCGCGAAGGGGATCTCGTTCTCGATGCCATCCTTGCCGACGATCACGGGGATGGACAGCGCAACGTCAGTCAGCCCGAACCTGCCGTGCTGGATGGATGATACGGGCAAAATGCTCTTTTCATCACGGATGATCGCCTCGCAAATACGCTTGGCGGACATTGCGATACCATAATAGGTCGCGCGTTTCTTGCTGATGATATCGTAAGCGGCGTTCTTGACCTCCTCGGAGATATTCGCCTTTGCTTGATCATGGTCATGATAGAAGCCGCGCATCTCACAGAAGCGGCTGATCTCAACGCCGGAGACATTGGCACTGCTCCAAGCGGCAAACTCACTGTCGCCGTGCTCGCCGATGATGAAAGCGTGGATGGAACGAGGATCGACACCCAAGTGCTCGCTGAGATTGAAGCGCAGACGCGCGGAATCCAGTACCGTGCCCGAACCGAACACATGACTGTCGGGCAAGCCCGAAAGCTGCTTGGCGGCATAGGTCAGCACATCAACGGGATTCGCGACGATCAGCAGAATACCTTTGAAATTGCGCTTGGAAATCTCGGGGATGATCGACTTGAAGATGCCGACGTTCTTCTTGATCAAATCAAGGCGGGTCTCACCGGGCTTCTGTGCCGCTCCGGCGGTGACAATGATGATCGCGCTGTCGGCGATATCGTCATAATCGCCCGCGTATATCTCACAAGGCTGTGAGAAAGGCACGCCGTGAGAGATATCCAGCGCTTCACCCTCCGCTTTCTTTCGGTCGGCGTCCAGCATCACGATCTCTGAGAACAGACCGCTCTGCATCAGCGCGAACGCTGTCGATGAACCGACAAAACCACAACCGATAATGGCAACTTTTCTTGCGTTAACAGCCATATGACATTCTCCTTCATACTTATACAGAACACACATGTATTCCGCAATTTTACTTTACGTTATTATCATAACACAAATCGATAAAAATTCAACAGCTATTCTGTAAGATTATTCCATTATTTTTCTCATAACGAATGACAAATAAAGTAATTTAAAAATTATCGCTTTAAATCTTTAAATCTTCTTGACTTTAAATCGTTGAAGTGTTAAAATGAATCCGTTGCATTTTAAATAAGGTTGAGATTGCCACAGGCAAGACATATATGTCATGCCTTCGCAATGACGATCAAAAGAGATTACCGCAGGCTGATATTCAAATCATGCCTAAACAATATTAGATAAAACGATGATTATAGATTTTCACACCCATGTATTTCCCGATAAGATCGCTAAGCGCACCTTAACGGCACTGCAGGATCCGCCCTATGTCGTTCCCTATACCGACGGAACGATCAGCGGGATCCTCGACAGTATGCAGAAAGCGGGGATCGACAAAAGCGTGATCCTGCCGGTCAACACCCGACCGGGACAATTCGACACGATCACAAACTTTGCCAAACACATCAACGATACCTACGACAACCTCATCTCCTTCGGAGGCATCCACCCCGATGATGAGGATATCGAGGGAAAACTGCGATACCTGAAGGATAACGGCTTTAAAGGCATCAAGCTCCATCCCGACTATACCGAGACCTTCATCGACGACGAGCGCTACATCCGTATCATCGCTGAGGCAAGACGACTGGGCTTGCTGGTCATGACCCATTCGGGCAAGGATCCCGAATACGAGATCATCCACTGTCCGCCGAAGAAAGGCGCATTGGTGCTCGACCGGATCGAGGCGCTTGTTCCTGACAGTAAGCCCAACATGATCTTTGCGCATTTAGGCGGCAATTATCAGCTGGATGATGTGGAACGATACCTGGTCGGACGCGACTGCTACATCGATATCAGCTGTTCTTTCCGTGATCTGTGGCATCATAGCACAGCGACCGATGAGGATATCGTGCGCGTGATCAGGAACCACGGCGCGGATAAGATGCTTTTCGCGACCGACAGCCCGTGGAACGATCAGAAAGCCACGGTCGAGCGCTTCAAGGCACTTGAAGGCTTATCGGATACCGAGAAAGAAATGATCCTCGAAAAAAACGCGGAGAGATTGTTAACATCTTATTAATCATGTTGGTCGCTTCGCTCCGATCATACAATCCCTCAGTCTCGGCTTTATTGCCTCGACAGCTCCCTTTACCAAAGGGAGCCCATAAATGTACATCAACCCCATACGGGGATAAGGAGTATAAGAATATGGATATGTTTATCAAAATCGCTTTCTTAGTCATCTTCTTCGCCGTGATGATCGGCGTAGGCATCTACTGCAGAAAGCAAAGCACAGACGTCAACGGCTTTGTACTGGGCAACCGCTCCGTCGGACCTTGGCTGACCGCTTTCGCGTTCGGTACCTCGTATTTTTCGGCAGTTATCTTTGTCGGCTACGCGGGTCAGTTCGGATGGAAATTCGGTATGGCTTCCACATGGATCGGTCTGGGCAACGCCTTCATCGGCTCACTGCTCGCGTGGAACGTGCTCGGCAGACGTACCCGCGTCATGACCCAGCACCTCGACACCGCCACCATGCCCGACTTCTTTATGAAGCGGTATGATTCCAAGGCGCTGAAGATCGCCGCGGCTGTCATCATCTTCATCTTCCTGATCCCCTATACCGCATCGCTGTACAACGGTCTTTCCCGACTGTTCAAGATGGCGTTCGGCATCCCCTATGAATACTGCGTTATCGCGATGGCGGTTCTGACCGGCATCTATGTCGTTGTCGGCGGCTACATGGCGACCGCGATCAACGACTTTATCCAAGGTATCATCATGATCTTCGGCATCGTCGCTGTCATCTGGGCGGTACTCCGGATCAACGGCGGCTTAGGCTCCACCATCACCATGCTCTCTCAGATCCAGGCAGAGGGTACCGAGATGAAAGGCGCTTTCAGCTCCTTCTTCGGGCCGGATATCTTCGGATTGATCGGCGTCGTCATACTGACGTCCTTAGGCACATGGGGTCTGCCCCAGATGGTGCAGAAGTTCTACGCCATCAAGTCTGAGAAGAGCATCAGCACCGGTACGATCGTATCGACCGTGTTCGCGATCATCGTCGCGGGCGGCTGCTACTTCCTCGGCGGCTTCGGCAGACTGTTCGGTGAAACGGGTCCTGACGGCAAGCCCGTAGGCGGCTTCGACTCCGTTGTACCCACCATGCTCGAGAACCTGTCCCCCATCCTGATCGGTATCGTGGTCATCCTCGTACTTTCCGCGTCCATGAGCACGCTGTCGAGCTTGGTATTAACCTCCAGCTCCGTTCTGACCATCGACTTCATCGAGCCGATCTTCTTCAAAAAGAAGGAGCTCAGCGAGAAGAAAAAGGTCGGTATCATGCGTATCTTCATCGTATTCTTCATCGCGATCTCCGCGATCATCGCCATTATCCAGGCAAAATCCCCCGTCATGTTCATCTCACAGATGATGGGTGTATCCTGGGGCGCGCTTGCCGGCGCATTCCTCGCGCCGTTCATGTACGGTCTGTATATGAAGCGCGTACCGAAGGTCGCCGTATGGATCAACTTTGTCCTCGGCGTCGGCATCTCCCTCGCGTCCTTTATCTGCAATATGGCAGGCGTGAAGTTCGCAAGCCCCGTCCTCACCTACTTCCAGTCCCCCATCAACGCGGGTATGGCTGCGATGATCATCGGTATCATCATCACGCCGATCATCGCGGCGATCGCGCCGTCGAAGGATGTGGAGAGAGTAGAGCAGATCTTCTCCTGCTACAATAAGACGCATACGGTATCATCCAAGCACAGTATCGACGAAACTTGATCGGTTGAGATTACTACGTCGCATCCGCTCCTCGTAATGACAATTTATCATTTGTTTCGTTACGATAGTAACTAACGGTTACAATTTATAACAATATAATCAGCAATATGACAAAAAGAAGTCTGAAGAACTATTGCCTTTAGACTTCTTTTGCGCTATAATAAATGTGTATGTACGCCGTTAGGGATCCTGCGCGTACAAAATCGAAAAGAGGATTTGACAAAATGATTTTTCAGAAAGACATTGAAACTCTACCGAGAAAAGAAATCGAAGCGATTCAGCTCGAGCGCCTGAAATGGGTCGTCAAGTACTGCTATGACAACGTACCGCTGTATCATGAGCGTTTGACCGACTGCGGCGTGCTCGACGGCGCTAAGATCAAGCAGCTCTCCGATATCGAATACATCCCCTTCACCACCAAGGACGATTTCAGAGATAACTATCCCTTCGGTCTGGTAGCCTCCGACATGAAGGACATCGTGCGTATCCACGCTTCTTCGGGTACGACCGGTAAGCCCACCACAGGCGTTTATACCAAAGAGGATCTCGACATCTGGTCGGATTGCGTCGCGCGTGTCGCTTGCGCGGGCGGCGTCACTCCCGATGATATCATCCAGATCAGCTTCGGTTACGGACTGTTCACCGGCGCTTTGGGTCTGCACTACGGCATGGAAAAGCTCGGCGCGACCGTCATCCCCGCTTCTTCGGGCAATACGCAGAAGCAGCTGATGATGCTGCGTGACTGGGGCGTGACCGGCATCGTAGCCACTCCGTCCTACGCGCTGTATCTGTCCGAGGCGATGAAGGAAGCGGGCTATCCGCTCTCCGACTACAGCCTGCGACTGGGCATCTTAGGCTCAGAGCCCTGCACCGTATCCATGCGTGAGCAGATCGAGAACAACTTCAACATCCGCGTATCCGACAACTACGGCATGACCGAGCTCGGCGGCCCCGGCGTCAGCGGCGACTGTGAAGCGCGCGACGGCATGCACTTTGCCGAAGATCACTTCCTGCCCGAGATCATCGACACCGATACCGGCAAGCGCCTCGGCGAGGGTGAAGTCGGCGAACTGGTCGTCACTACCCTGACCCGCAAGGGTATGCCGGTGCTCAGATACCGCACCAAGGATATCACCAAGCTCGATTATCAGCCCTGCTCCTGCGGCAGAACCCATTGCAGAATGGCAAAGACCATGGGCAGAACCGATGATATGCTGATCATCAAGGGCGTCAACGTGTTCCCGACCCAGATCGAGAACATCCTCATCAACATCCCCGATATTGCGCCGCACTATATGCTGTACATCACCCGCCAGAATTACCGTGACAGCCTGGAGATCAAGGTCGAGGTCATCAACGAGTCTCTGCTCGATAATTATAAGATGCTCGACGGACTCAAAAAGCGCATCGAGGCTAAATTACAGTCGATCTTAGGTCTGAGAACCAAGGTCACGCTGGTCGCGCCCAAGACGCTCGAGAGATTCCAAGGGAAAGCCAAGAGGATCGTTGACCTGAGAAACGAATAATGATTGTCATTCCGAGGAGCGCCGGCGACGTGGGAATCTCAACCTATGTATTTTTCGTTACAGCGGAACAGAAAAGTCAAGACCGTTCCGTTCGCAAAACGATATATAAAGACCTTTCTACGTCAATCAGCTTTTCAAATATTGACATTATATTTTGAAAATCATATGATTTTCAATCGGGAG
>CACWXE010000050.1 GCA_902764715.1 uncultured Ruminococcus sp.
GTCTTCTCAGATGAGAGCAATTTGGGCTTCAACTATGGCGGTATCAAAGGCGGATCGACCCTCGAGGAAGTGATCAAAGCCTTCGGTACACCAAAATCCAATGTCACCGCAGCAGCGAACGAAAGCGGCAACACGATCACGCTGAATTATTTTAACGCCTCCACGCAGGACGATCTGCTGACGACCTCTACACTTGACATTGAACTGCTCTATAACGCTGAGAAGAACTCCGCGACTGTCAGAAGCATCAACCTTTCCTCTTATCGCGAAACGGTAAAGCAGCCAACAACAGCAGAATGATCGATCAGTATGAACGCAATGCCCGCGGGGGCGTAATACGGCACGATATGATCTCCGACTCAGGCGCATCGTATTATCATGAGGCCTATATAAATCAGTTTACCGCCGACTCAAACATCTTGATGTCATAATTGCCGGGCACGTTCTGATACAGTCCGCTGTTCCAGCGCTCGGAGTGTCCCATCTTACCGAAAACCCTGCCGTCGGGCGAGGTGATACCCTCGATCGCATAGACGGAGTTGTTCGGATTGAAGTGAACATCCGTGGTCGCGTTGCCCTGTAAATCGACGTACTGGGTCGCGATCTGGCCGCGTGCGGCTAATTCTCTTACCAATTCCTCTGAACAGTAGAAGCGTCCCTCGCCGTGCGAGATCGGCACATTGTACACGTCGCCGACATTGGTCAGGCTCAGCCACGGGCTCATATTAGAAGCCACGCGGGTGCGCACGATCTTGCTCTGGTGGCGTGAGATGGTATTGAAGGTCAGGGTCGGGCAGTTCTCATCGGTGTCGATGATCTTGCCGTAGGGTACCAGACCGAGCTTGATCAGCGCCTGGAAGCCGTTGCAGATACCGCACATCAAGCCGCCGCGGTTATCGAGCAGATCGGTCACGCCCTCTTTGACTGCCGCGTTTCGGAAGAAAGCGGTGATGAACTTCGCCGAACCGTCGGGCTCGTCGCCGCCGGAGAAGCCGCCGGGGATAAAGACCATCTGCGCGGTCTTCAGCTCGTTCGCGAACTGCTCCACACTCTGACGGATGCCCTCGGCACTCAGGTTGTTGATGACGAGGATCTTCGCGTCTGCGCCCGCGTCAGCCATCGCCTTGGCGGAATCATACTCACAGTTGGTACCCGGGAACGCGGGGATCAGCACCTTGGGCTTTGCCGAGCAAGCATGTGCTTTTTTGTTCTGTGTTGTATTGGCGGTATAGGAGAAGGTCTCGACCGGAGCCTTCGTATCTTTGATGTTGCAGGAATAAACGCCCTCGAGCTTATCCTCATATACCTTTAATATATCATTTTCCGCGACGGACTCAGCGCCGTAGGTGAACTTGCCGTCGTCGGTGATCGAACCGATCAGTGTACCGTCGAGCGTTTCATTCGTTTCGATCAGGAACGCGCCGTAGCAATAGCCAAAGAGCGTGTCCAAAGAAACACTCTCATTGAAATCGAAGCCAAAGCCGTTGCCGAACGCGGATTTCATGACCGCCTCGGCGATGCCGCCGATGGTCGGCGTGTACGCGGCGCAGACCTTGCCCGCGCGCATCAGGTCGGTGACCTTGTTGTACAGCGCGATCAGGCTGCCGGTCTCAGGCAGACCGTTTTCATCATATTCGGGAGCGAGCAGATATACCTTGTGACCTGCCGCCTTGAACTCGGGAGAAATGATGTTCTTCACCTGATCGGTGGTAACGGCGAAGGATACCAGCGTCGGCGGGACGTCGAGATCCTCAAAGCTGCCGGACATGCTGTCCTTGCCGCCGATGGAGCCGATACCGAGGTTCATCTGCGCCTTGAACGCGCCGAGCAGCGCCGAAAGCGGCTTTCCCCAGCGTTTGCCGTCCGTTCCGGGCTTCTCAAAATACTCCTGGAAGGTCAGGTACACATCCTCAAAGGACGCGCCTGTCGCGATCAGCTTGGAAACACTTTCCACGACCGCCAGATACGCGCCGTGATAGGGACTTTTCTCGGTGATGAGCGGGTTGTAGCCCCACGCCATCAGGGAAACGGTGTCGGTGTGCTTCTTCTCCACGCTGACCTTCTGCACCATCGCCTGGATCGGGGTGAGCTGATTCTTGCCGCCGAAGGGCATCAGCACCGTACCCGCGCCGATGGTGGAGTCAAAGCGCTCGGACAGACCGCGCTTGGAGCAGATATTCAGATCGGAAGCGAGCTGCTTCATATTCTCGGCAAAGCTGCCGTTGATCGTCTTTGTATAGTCTTCGGGAGCGGCGGGCGTGATATCAATATGCTTCTCCGCGCCGTTAGAATTGAGAAACTCGCGGGAGATATCGACGATCTTGCTGCCGTTCCATGTCATGGTGAGTCGGGGCTCTTCCTTGACCACGGCAACCGGGCAGGCGTTCAGATTCTCCTCTTTCGCCAGCGCCAAAAACGCGTCGACGTTTTCGGGCTCGACGACGACCGCCATGCGCTCCTGTGATTCGGAGATCGCCAGCTCCGTGCCGTCCAGACCCTCATATTTCTTGGGAACGGCGCTGAGGTCGATATCGAGACCGTCAGCCAGCTCGCCGATCGCAACGGACACGCCGCCCGCGCCGAAGTCGTTACAGCGCTTGATCATGCGGGTCGCTTCACGATTGCGGAACAATCTTTGCAGTTTTCTCTCCTCGGGGGCGTTACCCTTCTGCACCTCCGCGCCGCAAGTCTCTACCGAATGGGCGTTGTGCGCCTTGGAAGAGCCTGTCGCGCCGCCGATACCGTCGCGTCCTGTCGCGCCGCCCAGCAGGATGACCACATCACCGGGAGCGGGGACCTCGCGGCGGACATTCTCAGCGGGAGCCGCGGCGATGACCGCGCCGATCTCCATGCGCTTTGCGGCATAGCCGGGATGATAGATCTCGTCCACGATGCCGGTCGCCAGACCGATCTGGTTGCCGTAGGAGCTGTAGCCCTGCGCGGCGGTGGTGACGATCTTGCGCTGCGGGAGCTTGCCCTCGATGGTCTCGGACACGGGAACGGTCGGATCAGCCGCGCCGGTCACGCGCATCGCGCCGTAGACATAAGCGCGTCCCGAGAGCGGATCGCGGATCGCGCCGCCGATACAGGTCGCCGCGCCGCCGAAGGGCTCGATCTCAGTGGGATGGTTGTGGGTCTCGTTCTTGAACAGCAGGAGCCACGGTTCTTTATTACCATCGACCTCGACCTCCATCTTCACGGTGCAGGCGTTGATCTCCTCGCTCTCGTCGAGCTTATCGAGCTTGCCGTCCTTTTTGAGCTGACGGACGGCGATAGTCGCCAGATCCATCAGGCAAACGGGCTTGGTCCTGCCCAAATTCTTTCTAACATCCATATAATCGTTGTACGCCGCCTGTAACAGCTCATCCTCGAACTTCACGCTGTCGATCGTGGTCAGGAAGGTGGTATGACGGCAGTGATCCGACCAGTAGGTGTCGATCATGCGGATCTCGGTGATAGTCGGGTCACGGTGCTCCGACTGAAAATACTGCTGACAGAAGGCGATATCGTCGATATCCATTGCCAGACCGTAGTCCGCTATGAACCGGGCGAGTCCCTCTCTGTCGAGCTGATTGAAGCCGTCAAGGGTCTTGACGGTAGTCGGGATCTCATATTGAACCGTCAGGGTCGCGGGCTTCGTGAGTGCCGCCTCACGCGCCTCGACGGGGTTGATGACATATTTCTTGATCTCTGCGATCTCAGCGTCGGACAAATCGCCGTACAGGACATAGACCTTTGCCGAACGGATCGTCGGACGGTCGCCCTGCGAGATGATCTGGATACACTGGGCGGCGGAATCCGCGCGCTGGTCGAACTGACCGGGCAGGAACTCCACACCGAAGACAGTGGCACGCGCGCCTTTTTCTATTGCGATCTCAGACGTCGCGATATCGAGCTGCGGCTCAGAGAACACCGCGCCGACAGCATAGTTGAACAGCTCCTCGGTGATATTCTCCGCGTCGTAGCGGTTGATGACGCGCACATCGGTCAGGGACTTGATCGACAAAAGCTCGTTGATCTCGCTGAGCAGGGCTTTTGCCTCATTCTGCAAGCCCTCTTTCTTTTCTACAAATACTCTATAAACCATTTCATCCTCCGTAGGAATCAAATAGGCTTCCCCTTGGGGGGGAAGCTGTCAGACGTAGTCTGACTGATGAGGGGCAGACTTTTCCATTCTTACCCCGAATTCAGTTGCACAGAAATATCCCCTTACAAATGGTGATGTACAACACTCTTTGAATCATTGATGAAAGGATAGGTGATCCCCTCATCCGTCACCTTTGGTGACACCTTCCCCCCGAGGGGAAGGCTCTTGCTCTTACTCTTTCGCATTCAGCGCTCTTTGACCGATATCGTGGCGGTAAAAAGCGTTATCAAACCGGATCTGCTCCACCATTTTGTAGGAGCTGTCGATCGCTTCCTGCAAGGTGTCGGCGATCGCGGTCACGCCTAAGACGCGTCCGCCGGAGGTCAGGAGCTTGCCGTCCTCACACTTAGCGCCCGCGACAAATACACAGTCGGCGATATCCTCGGGGATGGTGATCTCGTAGCCCTTTTCATAGGATACGGGATAGCCCTCGCTCGCCATGATGACACAGGCGGCGTTTTTATCCGCAAACTCCACTTCCGTCTGCGCAAGAGTGCCGTCGGTAGTGGCTTTCATGATGGTGAACAGGTCGGATTTGAGCAGCGGGAGAACGACCTGTGTTTCGGGGTCGCCGAAACGGCAGTTGTATTCGATGACCTTGGGGCCGTCCTTTGTGATCATCAAGCCGAAGTACAGGCAGCCCTTGAAGGTTCTGCCCTCAGCGTTCATCGCGTTGATGGTCGGCAAAAAGATCTTCTCCATGCACTCCTTTGCGACCGCCTCGGTGTAGTACGGATTCGGAGCGACCGTGCCCATGCCGCCGGTGTTCAGACCCGTGTCGTTATCACCGGCACGCTTGTGATCCATCGAGGAGATCATCGGCACAACGACCTTACCGTCGGTGAAGCTCAACACGCTGACCTCGGGGCCTTCGAGGAACTCTTCGACCACGATGCTGTTGCCGCTCTTGCCGAACTTCTTGTCCTTCATGATGGAGATGATCGCGTCCTGAGCCTCTTCGCGGGTCATGGCGATGATCACGCCCTTGCCCAGCGCTAAGCCGTCCGCCTTGATGACGGTAGGGATCGGAGCGGTCTTGATGTATGCAAGCGCCTTGTCCGCATCGTCGAACACCTCATAAGCCGCGGTGGGGATGCCGTATTTCTTCATCAGGTTCTTGGAAAAGACCTTGCTGCCCTCGATGATCGCGGCTTCACTGCGCGGACCGAAGCAGGGGACGCCGTGCGCTTCGAGCGCGTCGACACAGCCCAGCACCAGCGGATCGTCGGGCGCGACGACCGCGTAGTCGATGCTGTTCTCCACGGCGAAGGTCACGATGTTGTCGATATCCGTCGCGCCGATATTGACGCACTGTGCGTCAGCGGCGATACCGCCGTTGCCCGGCAGGGCGTAGATCGCATCGATCGCTTGATTCTCTTTCAGTTTTTTGATGATGGCGTGCTCGCGTCCGCCGCCGCCTACAACTAATACTTTCATGGTCATTCTCCTCTATACAATCGGGTGCGGGTGTCCCGCCCGGAACTTGCTCGCAGAGCAAACATCACTTCATCACTGCGAAGCACCTTCACTCGGCATAGCCGAACATCACTGTGACGCTTTGCGGCGCAATCAATGGTGGAACAATCTCATGCCCGTGAACGCCATCGCCATGCCGTATTTGTCACAGCAGTCGATGACCGCGTCGTCACGGATGGAGCCGCCGGGCTCCGCGATGTATTTGACGCCGCTCTTGTACGCTCTCTCGATGTTGTCGGAGAACGGGAAGAACGCGTCCGAACCGAGCGCGACGTTGTCAATGGTATCGAGATACGCTCTCTGCTCCTCATCGGTGAAGGGAGCGGGCTGCTCGGTAAAGTATTTCTGCCAGTTGCCGTCAGCGGTAACATCCTCTTCATTGCGGTTGATATAACCGTCGATGACGTTGTCGCGGTCGGGACGGCGGATATCCTCACGGAACGGGAGGTTCAGCACCTTGTCGCTCTGGCGGAGGAACCATGTGTCCGCCTTGGAGCCTGCCAGACGGGTGCAGTGGATACGGCTCTGCTGACCCGCGCCGACGCCGATCGCCTGACCGTCTACCGCGTAGCAAACGGAATTGGACTGGGTATACTTGAGGGTGATCAGGGAGATGATCAGATCGCGCACCGCGCTCTCGGGCATCTCTTTGTTCTTGGTCACGATGTTCTCGAGCAGCGCGCGGTTGATCTCAAAGTTGTTTCTGCCCTGCTCAAAGGTGATACCGTAGACCTGCTTATGCTCAACGGGATCGGGAACATAGTTCGGGTCGATCTGTACGATATTGTAGTTGCCTTTTCTCTTGGATTTGAGAATCTCGAGCGCCTCGGGCTCATAGCCGGGGGCGATGATGCCGTCACTTACCTCACGCCCTATCATCTTCGCGGTGGTCACGTCGCAGACGTCGCTCAGCGCGACCCAGTCGCCGAAGGAGCACATACGATCGGTACCGCGCGCACGCGCATAGGCGCAGGCGAGCGGGCTGTCATCCAGACCCTCGATGTCATCGACAAAGCAAGCCTTTTTGAGCTTATCGGAAAGCGGTACGCCGACAGCCGCCGAGGTGGGGCTGACGTGCTTGAACGAGGTGACGGCAGGCAGTCCGAGCGCCTCCTTGAGCTCCTTGACGAGCTGCCAGGAGTTGAACGCGTCAAGGAAGTTGATGTAGCCGGGTCTGCCGCACAGGATCTCGATCGGCAGATCGGAACCATCGTGCATAAAGATCTTTGCGGGTTTCTGGTTGGGGTTGCAACCATATTTCAATTCAAATTCTTTCATTGATAAAACTCCTCTCTGATTTGGCCCCCTTTCCTAAGGGGGCTGTCGCCATAGCGACCGGGGGTTGATACGCAAAATCAAGATGATTTTTCAAAGAATATCGTAATACAACGATCAACCCTCCGCCCTATCGGGCACCTCCCTTAGAAAAGGGAGGCTATTAACCGTTCTTATTGACCAGACGATTCTCTTCCTCACCGGTCTCGAGGTCGATGTACCTGACATACAGCGAGATCTTGTTGTTCTCATCCAGCGCGTTCCACAGTTTGTCGGTGAACGCGTCGATGTCGTCGTCAATCGCGACTCTCTCGGGCTCTCCCTGAAAAGTCGGGATCGGGTTGCCGTCGCAGACATAGGTGTGGATGAAGTGACCTAAGCCCGCCTTGGACGGATAGCTGAACAGGTAACGCGCGCAGTCGCTGCCCTCGGGGTCGATGGACTTGAGGATGGACATCTTATAGCTGAAATCGCCGTCCTCAAAGGTCAGCATACCGCTGATACGGGGTGTGAGATTCGGCGCGTCGGGCTCGAACTCACGGCTCTTGAGAGAACCGTTGAAGCACTTACCGTTCTGCAGACCCTCATAGATGGTGTCGGTCTGGTCGCCGTTGGTGACGATCAGGTTGTTCTCATACTCGCGGATCGCCGCATAGATGATCAGCGAGGGATCCTCGACCTTGCTCGCGTCGAAGGGCTCGGTGAATACCGCGCCGTCGCGCTCGGTAAAGATACGGTTTCTGGAATTGGCGCTGCGACCCATAATGAAGTAAGCGGTCGCCGCCTTGGTGCCGTCGGCAGTTTTGCCGATGATAATGCCTCTGCCCGGATAGGTGTTGCCGTCGAGCAGCTCGGCGATATCGTTGATTTTATAGATGTTCATTTTCATATACCCCCAAAATAATGATTGAAATCTTATAAGCCTCCCTTTTCTAAGGGAGGTGGTGCGAAGCACCGGAGGGTTGTCACATACGTAAAGATAGTTTTCTGAAACAGAAATCTAAACTCAACCTATCAACCCTCAGTCGCCTTGACACAAGTGTCCGGCGACAGCTCCCTTAGGAAAGGGAGCCTATTGTATCAGCGAAGCCGAAACCTTTTCGACAGATTCGGGCAGGATGATCCACTCCGCCTGCTCCATGACGCGTCTTTGCAGGAGCTCGGGTGTGTCGCCGTCCTTTACCTCGACCGCCTTTTGCGCGATGATCTCGCCGCCGTCGGGGATCTCGTTGACAAAGTGGACGGTCGCGCCGGTCACCTTGACGCCCTTTTCAAGCGCCGCCTCATGGACCCGTAGGCCATAGTATCCCGATCCACAGAAAGAAGGGATTAAGGACGGATGAATGTTGAGGATACGGTGGTCGTACCGTGAGGTGAACCGCTCCGATAAAATCGACATGAAGCCCGCGAGAACGATCAGATCGATCCCGTTTTCCTCGAGCGCGTCGATCATGGCGGTCTCAAATGCCTCTTGTGTTTTTAGTTCCTTTTTAGAAATATATAATGCTTTGATCCCGGCGTTCCCGGCGCGGGTCAGCGCATAGGCGTTTTGGTTGTTGGAGATCACCAGCGTGATCTCGCCGCTGCGGATGATCCCGCTGTTCTGCGCGTCGATCAGCGCCTGCAGATTCGTGCCGCCGCCGGAAACCAAAACAGCGATCTTCGCCTTTAACATAACTCGATCTTCTCCTCGCCCTGTGCCTTGACGATCTCGCCGATGAGATAAGCGTCCTCGCCCTCAGCCTTGAGGATCGCGAGCGCCTCATCCGCCTGAGAAGCAGGGACGACGATGCTCATGCCGACGCCCATGTTGAAGGTGTTGAACATATCGTGCTCCGAGATACCGCCCTTTTCCTGAATGAGGCGGAAGATCGGCAGGATGCGGACAGCGTCCTTCTTTATCTTCGCGCACAGGCCGTCGGGGATGGAGCGCGGGATGTTCTCATAAAAACCGCCGCCGGTGATATGCGAGATGCCCTTGACCTGCACCTTGTCGAGCAGTGCCAGAACGGGCTTGACATAGATCCTGGTCGGGGTGAGCAGGGTCTCGCCCACGCTCTTGCCGCCGAGGGCCTCCACAGGCGTTTTGATATCGGCGTTCTCTACGTCAAATACCTTGCGAACAAGAGAAAAACCGTTAGAATGGACGCCGGAGGACGGCAGCGCGATGACGACGTCGCCGACCGCCATCTTCTTGTTATCGATGATCTTATCCTTATCGACCACACCGGTGCTGTAACCGGCGAGGTCGTATTCGTCCTCGGGATAGAAGCCGGGCATCTCAGCGGTCTCACCGCCGATCAGCGCCGCGCCGGACTGTACACAGCCGTCGGCAACGCCCTTGACGATGTCCGCGATCCGCTCGGGAACGTTCTTGCCGCAGGCGATATAGTCGAGGAACAACAGCGGCTTCGCGCCCACGCAAACGATATCGTTGACGCACATCGCCACGCAGTCGATACCGACGGTATCATGCTTGTCCATGAGGAACGCGAGCTTGAGCTTTGTGCCGACGCCGTCGGTGCCGCTGACCAGAACCGGCTTGCTGATACCGGTCAGATCAAGCTCAAACAGTCCGCCGAAGCCGCCCACATCGGAGCATACGCCCGCCGTCGCGGTACGCGCGACATGCTGCTTCATCAACTCGACCGCCTTGTAACCCGCGGTGATATCGACGCCCGCCGCGGCGTAAGCGTCGGATTTGGAGTTTTTATTCATATATGTTGGGATGATCAGCATTCCGCCGTCTTTGCAGACCCGGTTCAGTTCGCCCAGGGCTGTCAACGGATTGTCCAGCAGATGGATCACGTTTCCTGCTACGACCTTATCAAAGCTGCAGTCCGGAAAGACCAGTGCGGTGATGTCAGCCTTTGAAAAAGTGATGTTTTGAAAGGCAGCACAATTCTTTTCTGCCTTTTTCAGCATCTTTTTTGAAAAATCTGTCGCTGTAAGCCTCCCGCTTTTCTGCGCGATCACAACGCTGAGAAGACCGGTTCCGCAGGCACATTCCAGAACATCATCCCCGGGTTCGATCAGAGCCGAAACGATTTGCCTCAGCTCCTTATGTGTTTTCCTGTTGATGATATTGACAAAGACGTCATACACAACTGCCACTTGATCCCAGAACATCTACACTCTCCTTCTTG
>CACWXE010000051.1:0-1805 GCA_902764715.1 uncultured Ruminococcus sp.
GGCGATCTCGCTGATGATCACCTACCTGATCATCATGTATCTGCCCAATATCATTATAGGATTTATGTAATTTTGATGTTTCAGAGAAAGGATAGTAACATGAAAATCACAAAAGCAGTTATCCCCGCGGCGGGACTGGGAACCAGAGTGCTCCCCGCTACCAAAGCGATGCCCAAGGAAATGCTCCCCATCGTCGACAAGCCCGCCATCCAGTACATTGTCGAAGAGGCGGTGGCGTCCGGTATCACCGACATCCTGATCATCACTAACCGCGGCAAAGGTATCATGGAAGATCACTTTGATAAAGCCCCCATGCTGGAAGAAACCCTCGAAAAGGCGGGTAAAACGCCTCAGCTGAACGCGATCAAGGATATCCACAAGCTCGCGAATATCCAGTATGTGCGCCAGATCGAAACCAAGGGCTTAGGTCACGCGGTATCCAGAGCGCGCAGCTTTGTCGGCAGCGATCCCTTTGTCGTCATGTACGGCGACGACGTCATCATCGGCGATATCCCGGCTACCAAGGAGCTGGTCGACGCGTACGGCACCTTCGGCAAGGGTGTGCTGGGTATCAAGCCTGTTTCCGAGGAAGCGATCAAGAAGTACAGCTCCATGAAGGTGGAGAACATCCATGATAATGTGTTCAAATGTACCGATATGATCGAAAAACCGCAGCGCAAGGAGGATATCTTCTCCCTCTACTCCATTCTCGGACGCGTTGTCCTGCCCGCTGAGATCTTTGAGATCCTCGATCACACCAAGCCCGGCGCGGGCGGTGAGATCCAGCTGACCGACGCGATGGCTGAGTTAGCGCGCAGCAGCGGTATGACGGCCGTCGAGTTCAGCGCCAAGCGCTACGATATGGGCAACAAGCTCGGTATCCTGCAGGCGAACATCGAGGTCGGTTTGAAGCATCCCGAGGTCTGCGAGGGTCTCAGAGAGTATCTCAAAGAGCTTGCTAAAACATTATAATTACATTGAATGAGAGAGCGTAACGATACGCTCTCTTTTTTTGAACAATCAAGGCGAATAAAACGCAATCATCATAAAATGAATCATAATCAGCTTTTACCGCAAAAAGGTAACAAAATTATAATCTTTTAATTCCTAACAATCATCAACCGCAGAATAAAAAGAGTATAATAAGGAACGAAAAACGGGACAGAAGCGATTTTGTCCTAATTATTTACGATCCCACCCCTTTGGAGGTACCATATGAAAGCAGTTATCACGGTGCTCGGCAAAGACAGCGTCGGCATCCTCAGCAAGGTGTCCACCGCGTGCGCCGAGGTCGGCGTGAATATCATCGAAGTGACCCAGAGTGTACTGCAGGATATGTTCGCGATGATCATGCTCGCGGATATCGGCTCGGCGACGGTCGCCTTCGATCAGCTCCAAAAGAATCTGGAGAAGGTCGGCGAGGACAACAACCTGAAGATCCACGTGATGCACGAGGATATCTTTAACAGTATGCACAAGATCTGAGGTGTACTATGCTGGAAACCAAAGACATCTTAGAAACCATCAATATGATCGACAACGAGCACCTCGACGTAAGAACCATTACGATGGGGATCTCGCTGATCGACTGCATCGACAGCGATATCGACAGGGCGTGCGACAAGATCTATGACAAGATCTGTCTGTACGCGAAGGATCTGGTCAGGACAGGCGAGGATATCTCGCGCGAATACGGCATCCCGATCATCAACAAGCGGATCGCCGTGACCCCGATCGCCATGATCGCGGGCGTATGCCAGACGCAGAAGATCCTGAAATTCGCCAAGGCGCTCGACCGTGCCGCG
>CACWXE010000051.1:1832-11475 GCA_902764715.1 uncultured Ruminococcus sp.
TCCGCGCTGGTGGAAAAGGGCTTTGCCGCGGGCGATTACGCGCTGATCGAGAGTATTCCGGAGGCGCTCTCCGTCACCGAGAGAGTTTGTTCCTCCGTCAACATCGGCTCCACCAAAGCAGGTATCAATATGGACGCGGTGAAGATGATGGGTCAGACCGTCGTCGATACCGCCAAGCTGACCGCCGACAACAACTGCATCGGCGCGGCGAAGCTCGTCACCTTCTGTAACGCGGTGCAGGATAACCCCTTCATGGCGGGCGCTTTTCACGGCGTCGGTGAAGCGGACTGCGTCATCAATGTCGGCGTATCGGGTCCGGGCGTGGTACGCGCCGCGCTCGAAAAAGCCGATTGTCAGAATATCACTGAGGTCGCGGATCTGGTCAAAAAGACCGCGTTCAAGATCACCCGTATGGGTCAGCTGGTCGCGAAGCAGGCGTCGGAGCGTCTGTCCGTGCCGTTCGGCATCGTCGATCTCTCCCTCGCCCCTACCCCGGCTGTCGGCGATTCCGTCGCGCATATCTTAGAGGAAATGGGTTTGGAGATCTGCGGCTGTCACGGTACCACCGCGGCGCTGGCGCTGCTCAATGACGCTGTCAAGAAGGGCGGCGTGATGGCGTCGTCCCATGTCGGAGGACTGTCGGGCGCGTTCATCCCCGTATCGGAGGATCAGGGTATGATCCGCGCCGTCAAAGAAGGCGCGCTGGATATCACCAAGCTCGAGGCGATGACCGCCGTGTGCTCCGTCGGACTGGATATGCTGGTCATTCCCGGCGACGTGACCCCCGAGACCGTCTCCGCGATCATCGCGGATGAAGCGGCGATCGGCATGGTGAACAGCAAGACCACCGCCGTCCGCGTGATCCCCGCCATCGGCAGAAAAGCCGGTGATGAACTCAATTTCGGCGGACTTTTGGGCGCGGGTCCCGTTATGCCGCTTCGCAAGGGCGATCCGAGCGGCTTTATCCACTTAGGCGGCAGATTGCCCGCTCCCCTACAGTCGTTGAAAAACTAACTACTATTGCCCCGAATCGCTTTTTCGGGGTTTCATATCGAAGGATCGAGGTGTGATGGATGCAGGATCTATTGAAGCGCATCATCGAAATGGATGAACAGGCGCGTAAAATCGAGCAACAGGCGAAGGATGAAAAGATCAAGAGCGAGGCGGAAGTCGAACAGCTCAAGGAACAGATCTACAATGATTATATCGTCCGCGCGAAGGACCGTGTCGAGAAGAATATCGCGGTCGATCGCGAGAACGCCGATAAGAGATACGCGCAGGCAAAACAGCATCAACAAGACATGAAGCAGGAAATGAACCGGCTGTATGAGCAGAACAAGGACAGCTGGGTGGATGAGATCGTACAAAGAGCGCTGAACTGATTTGACGGCAACCCTCCGACACGGACAGTGTCCGTGCCACCTTCCTCGCCGGAAACGGCTCCCCCCCCCTTGTCCACTTTGTGGACATTCCCCCAACGGGGGCGCCTTAGAAAAGGGAGGCTTTATGCCTCGCAATGACAATTTGATATACAATTTTGTTTTAAGTGCTTTTATCAACACAGAAAGGTGGTGAGTGCATGGCAATCATTAATCCCGCCTCCTCGATTATCGCGAAGATCAAAACCAAATACGGCAAGCGCATGACGGACAAGGACTTTCGCGCGATGGTCAAATGTGAATCCGTCGGCGACGTGGTGCAATATCTCAAATCCTACACTCATTATCAGGTGTTTCTTGATAAGGTCAGCAACGATATCCATCGCGGCAACCTCGAGCAGCTCATACGTGAAAGGCAGTTTGAGGAGCTTTTGACGCTGTGCAAGTACAATCAGGGCGATACGCCCGTGACGAAATACATCCTCAGAAGCACGGAGATCGCCGAGCTGATGAAGTTCATCACGCTGCTGTCCATCGGCCGTCCGAGGGAATACCTCTTCTCTCTGCCGCTGTATTTTACACAGCATACGGATATCGCGCTGGAGAAGTTCTCTTCTATCCACAGCCACAAGGAGCTGGTGAGCGTACTGGAGCGCACCGACTACGCGGATATCCTGCGGCAGTTCCCGCCCGATGAAAACGGCGATTATGATCTAGCCGCCATCGAGGACGCGCTGGAGAATGATAATCTCGATCAGCTCTATACCGATATCGGATCGATTAAAAACAAAAAGGACAGGAATGAACTGATCAAACTGTTCGACACCCTGTCCGATTATCAAAACTACTCCCGCATCATCCGACTCAAAAAGAATTATCATCTGAGCAATGATGAGATCAGAAAGCATCTGCTGCGATACGGCAAGCTCACGGGTAAGAATCTTGACAGGATCTTATCCAAGGAAGAATATGAGGAGATCCGCGAGGAGCTCAAGCGCACCGGCGTCGGCAAAAAGGCAAAGACCATCGACGCGGACAGCGAGATGGCGGTGCAGGGCAGCTTTGAGATGTGCCGTCGTCAGCTGTACTTCTCCACCAATCCCGAGATCGTGCTCCTCGCCTATCGCATCGTATCCCTGACGGAACTCAACAATGTGATCGCCGTCGTGGAGGGCGTTCGGTATCAGATCGAGCCGGATAAAATCTTAGAAATACTCATCCTGTAAAGTTGAGGTGAAAATATGGCATTGGAAAGAATGAAGCTCGTCAACGTCATCGGCTTGATGAGCTATCTGGATGACGTCGCCGCCGCACTCGGTCAGACGGGCGTTTTCCAGCCGGATGAAACCGCGGAGTTCTACTCGGATAACGAGAGCATGATCCCCGTGAACGCATCCAATGAATTTGAACCGCTGCTCGAAAGGCTCAAGGAGCTGATGAACGGCGCCGGTATCAGACCCCGGATCGTTGATCTTCCCGAAGAAAAGGATCTGGGCTTTGAGGAAGCGAACCGCTTTGTCGGCGATACCGCCAGAGAGCTGGGTTCGCTGATCGAGAGGCGCGACACACTGCGGCGGGAGATCAACGTCTGTACCGAGAATATCGAAAAGGCGGAACACTTCGTCGATCTGACGCTGGATATCAACAAGGTCAACGACTGTGAGTATATCTTTACCCGCTTCGGCAAGCTGCCTAAGGACAGCTACATCAAGCTCGACAACTACAAAGAGAATCCGTATGTCGAATTCTTCCCCTGCTCGCGTGATGATCTGTATTACTGGGGCGTGTATGTCGTTCCGGTCAGTGAGGCGGATAAGATCGACAGGATCTTTTCCCGACTGTATTTTGAGCGGGTGGAGCTGGGTGATATCCACGACACGCCGTCGAATTACGTCAAACAGCAAACGGAGCTGAAAACACAGCTTGATGCACAGGTAAGGACGCTCGACAAGGAGATCGACGACTACGCGAAGCGCCATACGGACGATATCCATAAGATCTTCACCTCGCTGTGCCGACATCACGCGTATCTGTCCATCAAGACGCACTCCTGCAAATACCGCAAGAGCTTTGTGCTGG
This sequence comes from uncultured Ruminococcus sp., assembly GCA_902764715.1. Lineage (GTDB taxonomy): Bacteria > Bacillota > Clostridia > Oscillospirales > Acutalibacteraceae > Ruminococcoides. The sequence goes on from CACWXE010000051.1 coordinate 5,291, forward strand.
TCGGATGGATCCCGGCGGAATATGAGGGTCAGGTCGAGAGCCTGCTCTCCGTGATCGAAAGCGTGGAGGTGACCTTCACCAACGCGAAGGATGAGATCAAGCACTCGCCGCCGGTCAAGCTCAAAAACCCGTTCTTCTTCCGACCGTTCGAGTACTACACCGAGATGTACGGACTGCCGAACTCACAGGAGATCGACCCATCTGGCTTTATCGCGATCACCTATACCCTGCTGTTCGGTATCATGTTCGCCGACGTCGGTCAGGGCATCATGCTGCTGATCGCCGCGATCATCATGCTCAAAGTCAAGAAGATGCCGCTGGGCGCGCTGCTGATCCCCTGCTCGATCTGCTCGACGATCTTCGGCTTCATCTTCGGCTCGGTATTCGGCTTTGAAGAATTGCTCACGCCCGTGTACAAGGCGCTGTTCGGGCTGAAGGATAAACCCATCCACGTGATGGAGGGCGAGACGACCAAGATGCTGATCTTCGGCGCGGTCGGGATCGGCGTGGTGCTGTTGATGGTCGCCATGATCCTCAACATCATTTCGTGTCTGAAACGCAAGGATATCGGAGGCGCGCTGTTCGGCGTGAACGGCGTGAGCGGACTGGTGTTCTACACCGCGCTGGTCGCGGGACTGGTCTGCACACTGCTTTTAGGCGTCAACATCATGACCACCCCCTATATCATTGGACTGATCGTCCTGCCGCTGATCCTGATCTTCCTGCGGGAGCCCTTATCCAAGAAGCTCCGCGGAGAGAAAAAGCTCTTTGAGGGCGGCTTCGGGTCGTTCTTTGTGGACAACTTCTTCGAGATGTTCGAGGTACTGCTCAGCTACGTGACCAACACGATGAGCTTTTTGAGAGTCGGCGCGTTCGTACTGGTACATGCCGGTATGATGGAGGTCGTATTCGTCATGGCGGGGATGTTCGGACCCGTCGGATCCACCATCACCATTGTCTTAGGCAATGTGCTGGTCATGGCGCTCGAGGCACTGCTCGTCGGCATCCAGGTGCTTAGACTCGAATACTACGAGATGTTCAGCAGATTCTACATCGGCGACGGCAGAAAATATGAGCCGGTCAATGTGAAGTATTTGACTGATTAAGAATAATGATTATATTGCAACGGTTTCAACCCTCAGTCAGCTTGACACGCGTGTCCGCTGACAGCTCCCTTAGGAAAGGGAGCCTATGAGTGTGGCAATCCCATTACTATAAATTGTCATTGCGAGGCACTTTGAGCCGTGGCAATCTCAACATAATTAACATATTTGGAGGTACAACCCATGTTACAGTATTTATTGATGTTTATTCCCGCCGCTTTTCTTGTGATTTCCGTACTGCTTTGTATCCGTTCCTTCAAGAACGGCAAAAGCCCCAAGCGCGCTGTATTGACCCAGATCTTCTCCTTCCTCGCGGTATCGGCATTCTGCCTGATCACACCGCTGGTCGCTCACGCGGCTGACGCTTCCACCGCGGTAGAGGCTGCGGCTTCTTCCTCAAAGGGTCTGGGCTATATCTCGGCAGGCCTGTCCACCGGTCTTTCCTGTATCGGCGGCGGTATCGCTGTCGGCGGCTCCGCACCCGCGGCGATCGGCGCTACTTCCGAGGATCCCAAGAACTTCGGTAAGTCGATCATCTTCGTCGCGCTCGGTGAAGGCTGCGCGCTGTACGGTATGCTGATCTCCATCATGATCATTTCGAGCCTCTGATACCATGAGGATGTATTTGTTAAGCGATAACGACGACACCCTGATGGGGATGCGCATGTCCGGTGTGGAGGGCGTAGTGATCCATCAGGAGCATGAGGTCAGAGAGAAGCTCAAGGAGCTCATGCAGCAGGACGATATCGCGGTCATTCTGATGACCTCTACCCTGCTCAACTTGGTCAGAGAAACGGTGTATGACATCAAGCTCAACTCCCCGAAGCCGCTTATCATTGAGATTCCCGACCGCCACGGCAACGGTCAGACCAGGGACAGTATCTCAAAGTATGTCAAGGACGCCATCGGCGTGGAGATGAAATGACGGGCGCGTGCGCCTTTTTCTGTGACACTGTGACGTGTAGCAGAATCAAAAAGCCTTCCCTCGGGGACGAGTGCGGGATGCGCACATCCTTTTTCTGTGACACCGTAACGTTCCATCGAAAATAAAACAGCCTTCCCCTCGGGGGGAAGGTGGGCAATTTGCCCTACGCAAATTGGTCGGATGAGGGGCTGACTTATCCGAAAGATCATCTTAACAAAGAGGACGAGACACTTCCATCTTTCTCGGTACACATTCAGCCTCACCGAGTCCGACATGGTCAGGAAAGGTTATCCCCTCATCCGTCACCTCCGGTGACACCTTCTCCTCGCCGGAAGCGGCTCCCCCCCTTTTCCGCTTTGCGGACATTCCCCCAACGGGGGCACCCCAAGGGGAAGGCTCGATTAACCTACAACGTGCGCTTGTTACGTTTCAATCACAAGGATAAAGATGCACGCGTCCGTAGGGCGGGGGCTTGCTCCCGCCGAAGCGTTGTCATCGACGCTAATAGCGAAGCATAATCATATGGTTTGTCATGCTCCGCATGATAACGACAGCAAAAGGATAAGTATCGGCGGGAGCAATCCCCCGCCCTACCTTAGAGGAATATTATGAACGAAAAGACAAAAGAATCTAAGTTTCTTGACGCGATCAACAAATACGCCGAACAGCAGAAGGCGCAGATCACGCAGGAGATCGAGGATTATAAAAATACCAAAATCGAACAGGCGACGGAACAGGGCTTGCAGGACGCTTATGACCTGATCCGCGAGGATATCTCGCGCCGCAAGGCGGTGATCGTCAACGACCTCGCGAAGAAGGAGCTTGCCCTGCGCAACGAGCTGTTCACAGAGCGTCAGACGCTTGCCGACAAGGTCTTTGACGAAGCGAAGCAAAAACTGGTCGCCTTTACCAAAACGGACGATTACAACCGTTTTCTCGGACGTTCTCTGGCTGAGATCAAGGTAAAATGCGGCACGGCGCGGTGTGATATCGCGATCGCTCCGACTGACGAGGATAAACGCGGCTTGATCGCTGACGTCTTTCCCGACGCGCGAATCACCGCGGATCCCCATATCCAGATCGGCGGCGTCAAGGCGAATTGTCCGGAACTGGGAATATTGATGGACGACACGCTGGATTCCCGCTTGGAGGAACAGCGCAGATGGTTCATCGAAACATGTTCAATGAAGGTGGTGTAACGATGGCTAATGTGATTTACGGCGTAAACGGCCCTGTCGTCACCGTCAAAGAGGCGAAGGAGTTTTCGATGATGGAGATGGTCTATGTCGGCAAACAGCGCTTAGTCGGCGAGGTCATCGGCATTACCTCCGCCTATACCACGATCCAGTGCTATGAGGAGACCACCGGTCTCATGCCCGGCGACCCTGTGGAGGGTACCCATACGCGGATGAATCTGCTGCTCGGACCCGGTATCCTCGACAACATCTTTGACGGTATCGAGCGACCGCTCGCGCAGATCGAAAAGGACTGCGGCGCGTTCATCAACCGCGGCTCCTCGGTATCTCCCCTCGACCCGGACAAGGAATGGGACGTCACCGTTACCGTCAAGGTCGGCGACCGACTTGTCGGTGGTATGATCTACGCCACGGTTCCCGAAACCCATATTATTACGCATAAAATGATGGTGCCGCCGACGCTCTCCGGCAAGGTCACGGAGGTAAAGCCCGACGGCAAGTACAAGCTGCATGATACCATTGTCAAGATAGAGGACGAATTCGGCGCCATCCATGAGCTGACCCTGTGCCAAAGATGGCCGATCCGTACCCCGCGCCCCGTCAAGGAGCGCCTCACCCCCACCGTTCCGCTGATCACCGGACAGCGCGTCATTGATACCCTCTTCCCTGTTTCTAAGGGCGGTACCGCGGCGATTCCCGGCGGCTTCGGCACCGGCAAGACCATGACCCAGCATCAGCTGGCGAAGTGGTGCGACGCGGATATCATCGTCTATGTCGGCTGCGGTGAGCGCGGCAACGAGATGAGTCAGGTGCTGCAGGAGTTCTCGGAGCTGATCGACCCTAAGTCGGGTTATCCGATGACCGACAGAACCACCCTGATCGCCAACACCTCCAACATGCCTGTCGCGGCGCGTGAAGCCTCGATCTACACCGGCATCACCCTTGCGGAATACTACCGTGATATGGGCTATGACGTCGCGATCATGGCGGATTCCACCTCCCGCTGGGCGGAGGCGCTGCGAGAGATCTCCGGACGTTTGGAGGAAATGCCCGCGGAAGAAGGCTTCCCGGCATATTTGCCCTCACGACTGTCCGAGTTCTATGAGAGAGGCGGCAGAGCGGATGTGCTCAGCGGCACACAGGGCTCCGTCACCATCATCGGCGCGGTATCGCCGCAGGGATCGGACTTCTCCGAGCCTGTCACCCAGAACACCAAGCGCTTTACCCGCTGTTTCTGGGCGCTCGACAAGAGCCTTGCCTACGCGAGACACTATCCCGCCATCAACTGGAACGACAGCTACAGCGAATATTTTACCGATCTCGACCCGTGGTACGCGGAAAACTGCGGTAAGGACTTCATTGATTATCGCACGAGCATTACCGCGTTATTGCAGGAGGAGAATCGCCTGATGGAGATCGTCAAGCTCATCGGCTCCGACGTTCTGCCCGACGACCAGAAGCTGATCATCGAGATCGCGAAGATCATCCGCGTCGGCTTCTTACAGCAAAACGCGTTCCATAAGGATGACACCTATGTTCCGCTCGAAAAGCAGAAGCGCATGATGCAGGTGATTTTGCATCTGTACGAGCGCTGCAAGGCGGTGGTCGCGGAGAATATCCCGATCAGCCGTATCCGTGAGCAGGGACTTTTTGAAAAGGTCACCAAGATCAAGTACGATATCCCCAACGATCGCCTCGAGATGTTCGACGAGTACATCAGGGATATCGATGAAAAAATCAATGCCGTTTTACGGTAAGGAGGACTGTATCTTATGATTATCGAATATGTCGGCGTGTCTGAGATCAACGGTTCTCTGGTCGTGCTCGACGGCGTAAAAGGCGCTTCTTATGAAGAGATTGTCACCATCAAGCTCGCTGACGGCACCGCCCGACAGGGTCGTGTCGTGCAGATCGAGGGTGAGCGGATTGTGGTGCAGGTCTTTGAGGGCACCTCGAATATCTCTCTGGAAAACACCGCCACCATCCTGACCGGCAGACCGATGGAAATGCCCCTTTCTCCCGAGATCGTCGGACGTATCCTCGACGGCGCGGGCAGACCGATTGACGGACTGGGTCCCATCTATCCCGAGACCCGCCGCGATATCAACGGCACGGCGATCAATCCCGTATCGCGCGTGTATCCGAGAAACTACATCAACACCGGTATCTCCAGCATCGACACGCTCTCTACCCTGATCCGCGGACAGAAGCTGCCGATCTTCTCGGGGTCGGGTATGAAGCATAATGAGCTGGCGGTACAGATCGTCCGTCAGGCGAAGATCACCGGCGCGGATGAGAGCAACTTCGGCGTCGTATTCGCTGCGATGGGCGTCAAGAACGACGTCGCGGAATACTTCCGCAGCAGCTTTGAGCAAGCGGGCGTTATGCAGCACGTTACCATGCTCCTCAACCTGAGCAACGATCCGATCATCGAGCGTACCCTTACCCCGCGCTGCGCGCTGACGATCGCGGAATACCTCGCCTTTGAGCTGAATATGCACATCCTCGTCATCATGACGGACATGACCTCTTATGCCGAGGCACTGCGTGAATTCTCATCATCCAAGGGTGAGATCCCCGGACGTAAGGGCTACCCCGGTTATCTGTACAGCGACCTCGCGTCGATGTATGAGAGAGCCGGTATGATCAAGGGCTCGACAGGCTCCGTGACCCAGATCCCGATTTTGACCATGCCCAACGACGATATCACCCATCCCGTGCCCGACTTGACCGGCTACATCACCGAGGGTCAGATCGTGCTGGACAGAAGCCTGCAGGCGCAGGGCATCTATCCGCCTGTCAACGTCCTGCCGTCGCTTTCGCGACTGATGAAGGACGGTATCGGCGACGGCTACACCAGAGCCGACCACGCGCCGCTGAGCAATCAGCTCTTCGCCAGCTACGCGAAGGTCATCGACGCGCGATCCCTCGCCTCCGTCATCGGTGAGGAGGAATTGTCCG
>CACWXE010000052.1 GCA_902764715.1 uncultured Ruminococcus sp.
CTGATTGCTTTGCTGGCGATCAGCATCCTGCTGATGGGTATCTCCCTGCTCCTGTCCGAAAAGGTATTCGGTCAGGTGTCCAGCTATATCGCGATCACCTGCGTTATCATTACACTGGTGGGCGTGGTGATCGTCCTTCGCAATAATCGAAAAAACAAAGATGATGAGGAAGACGACGAGTAAAACCGGATCGATCTGACGATCCAAGACAGGAAAAGGAGAGCTAAGATGGCGAGAAGTGCAACAGATGAACGGATCATCGATTTACCGATCGAATTGATCATCGGTCGGATGCGTACTGTCGGCTCGGAGAGCAATTTTGCGCTGCGTTCGGAGAATCCGACGCCCACAGGGGTGTGGTTCAGGGTGCATCACGGCGCTTCCATGGCATCATGGGGCGAGAAGATCACCGTTACGCTGACGCCGATGGGACAGCAGACAAAGGTGAATATCTTTTCCGAGTGCGGTATGCCGACCCAGCTCATCGATTACGGCAAGAATCGAAAGGTCGTCAACTATCTCTTCAATTTTATCATGCGTCCCGGTTACGGACAGCCCGCGCAGAATCAGGATCACACTCAGCAACAGGCTCAACCTGTACAACAGCCCGCCGCGCAGGCGCGGTTTTGTACCGCCTGCGGAAAACCGATCACACCCGGAGCGAGATTCTGTATCGGCTGCGGCAAGTCTTTACAATAATATTCGCATATATTTTGAAAGCACCTTTTCGGGTGCTTTTTCTTTTTGTCCAAATCATATTTTTGAAACGCTCCTCATACACTGTACCATCATCATATTGGTTAAGGAGCGAAAAAATGGAATATCATCTGACGAAGAAAACCATTTCACGGTTACGATATGCAACGGATACGGTCACGGAACAGGCGGTCGATGTGGATCTCAGCCTGCCCGATTACTGTCCCGATATCGAGAAGATCCTGTCATGCACCCTGATCCCTGAGGTGAACATGACCAATGTCAGCGGCGATCGGCTGAACATCGAGGGCAGCTCCTGTGTGCGCGTGGTCTATCTGGACAGCGATCGGACGATCCGCGTGTATGAGTACCGCACGCCGTTCTCGGAGAGCCTGCCGATGAAGGGTGAATCCCCGGACTGTGTGGTTTATGTCGACGCAAAGCCCGAGTATCTGAACTGCCGCGCCCTCAGTCCGCGCAAGCTGAGTCTGCACGGAGCGTTCTCACTCGGTGTGCGTATCGCGGTGAGGGATGAGCTGGCGTATTATGCCTATGACGACGGCGACGAGCTGCAAACCAAAAGCGATATCCATACCGTGATCAGTCACCGTCTGTCCGCGCGGATCACGGATATGAAGGCGATACAGAACAAGATCATGCTCAACGCGGAGCTAAAGCTCGACTTGATGTACCTGTCGGGGATCGAGGATCCCGCGCTCGAGTGTATGTCCTACAGCCTGCCGATCTCACGCGTCGTCGACTGTGAGGGTGTGGACGAAAACGCCGTGATCGACGGTGAGCTGAGCGTGATGAGCAGTGATGTGCATCTGTCGGATGACGCGCTCGACGGCTCATCGGTGCTGTCGCTGGACGCAAGGCTGTGCTTCAATACATTGTGTTACGCCGGCTGTGAGATCGAGGTGTTGTCGGATGTGTTCTCGACCGAAAAAGAGACGCAGGTGCAGACAGAGCCCTTCTCCTGCAACAGCGATATCCTATGCCGCAGCTTTACCGATACGGAAAAGGCGACGATCGGCTTGGATGAGGAGATCGGAAAGATCCTCGACGTCCACTGCGAAAAGCTGACCGCGTCCTATACCGCCGCCGATGACGGTGTGCTGATCAACGCCAAGATGACGGTCGGCGTCTACTATGAGAATCAGGAGAATGAAACCCGCTATGTCGAGCGTGACGCCGAGTTCAGCTTCCGTCCCGACACGGAGGGTCATACAGAGATCTTGCGGCTGCGTGCCGCGGCGGACAGCCTGAGCTATCGGCTCAAGGATAACCGACAGATCGAGCTGCGGTCGGAGATGTGTTACCGCGTGACGATGTGCAGGCGGCTCAGCTGTGCCGCTGTCACCGGCGTGAGCGCCGATGATGACGCACCTGAGAAAAAGCATGACGGAACGCTGATCCTGTATTATGCCGACGATGGGGATCGGGTGTGGGATATCGCCAAGCGCTTCTGCTCCCGACCCGCGGATATCATCGCCGAGAATGACCTCGAGGGTGAGACGATCGGCGCGGGGATGATGCTGATGATACCGACTGCCTGATATGCTCCGTCATATCTTTTTGTAAAGGCACATACATATACAAATAGTATCAACAGTAACGGAGGATATCATGGAAGAGAGAAGTATTTATAAGGATATAGAGAACCGCACCGGCGGGAATATCTATATCGGTGTGGTCGGGCCTGTGCGGACGGGTAAATCGACCTTTATCAAGCGGTTTATGGATACGCTGGTGCTGCCGCGTATCAAGGATGAGAATCTGCGGGAACGCGCGCTCGACGAACTGCCGCAGAGCGCCGCCGGTCGGACGATCATGACCACTGAGCCGAAGTTCGTGCCCGAAAACGCCGTGCCGATCACCTTGGAGGACAACGCCCGACTGAGCGTGCGGATGATCGACTGCGTCGGCTACATCGTGGAGAGCGCGATGGGCTACATCGAGGACGACGGCGAGCGCATGGTGCATACGCCGTGGAGCGATCGGGAGATGCCGTTCCGTCAGGCGGCGGAGCTGGGCACCAAAAAGGTCATCACCGATCACAGTACCATCGGCGTGATGGTGACAACGGACGGCTCGATCGGCGATATTGACCGAGAGGATTATGTGAGCGCCGAGGAAAGGGTAGCGGCTGAGCTGACTGCCGCCGACAAGCCCTTTATCATTCTGCTGAACACGACCGCGCCTGAGAGCGCGTCCTCCTCCGCGCTGGCGGCGAATCTGAGCCAAAAATACGGTGCTCCCACCGTACCCGTCGACTGCGCGATGATGGATGAAACCGCCGTCAAGGCGATCCTGGCGACCCTGCTGTTCGAGTTCCCAATCAGGGAGATCCATGTGGATATGCCCGAATGGCTGAGGGGACTGAGCCGTGATAACTGGCTGCGCGCGGATGTGTTCGGCTCGATCCGCGAAACCGCAAAAGGGATCGCCAAGATCCGCGAGGTACAGGACGCGGTACAGGGGTTGAGCGATAACGAGAATATCGACAGCGCGGAGCTGCGTTCGATGGATCTCGGTACAGGCAGGGCGGATATCGCGGTGCGGCTGCAGCCTGAATTGTTCTATCGGATCCTGACCGAGAAAAGCGGCATCGATATCCGTAATGAGCGTGAGCTGATGGAGTGTATCTGCGAGCTGGCGAACGCGAAAAGCAACTATGACCGTATCGGCAAGGCGTATGAGGATGTGCTGGAGAGCGGCTACGGTATCGTGATGCCGACGATGGAGGAGCTGAGCCTGGAGGAGCCTGAGATCGTGCGCCAAAGCGGCAAGTACGGCATCCGACTCAAGGCGAGCGCGCCGTCCGTGCACATGATGCGCGTGCGTACCACCGCCGAGGTGACGCCGATCGTCGGCTCGGAACAGCAGAGTGAGGAGCTGGTGACCTATCTGCTCAAGGAGTTTGAGGAAAGTCCCGCCAAGATCTGGGACAGCAATATCTTCGGCAAATCCGTGAGCGATCTGGTCGGCGAGGGGCTGAACAATAAGCTCTGCCGTATGCCCGAAAAAGCACGGCTCAAAATAGGGGAGACGGTGGAGAAGATCATCAACGACGGCTGTAACGGATTGATCTGTATTATTCTGTAAAAAGAAAATAAGCGCAGATAAAAGGCTTTCCTTCGGGGAAGCCTTTTGTACTGCGGAACAGTATTGCCGGATTATACAATCGAGGAAAAATAATGGTTGAAATTCCCTGCCGGATGATGTATACTGTAACATAGAATATTATGGGATAGCATGTGGTCGTATCGACCGTTTCCGATACGGCAGATGTATCTCAATGCACATCGGGAGGCCGGATATATGGGTGAAAACATCACATTGTCATTGACGATCCTGTTGACGGGTTTTGCCGTGGTTTTTGCCGTGCTGCTGGTATTGATCGGCATCATCAAAGCTTACGGCACCGCCGTTTACAAGGTTCAGAACAGACGACAGCTGAAAAAAATAACACGCAACGCCGATTTGCCTAAGGCGGAACGTGAGCCGGAGGAAGAAGCTTATGCGGCGGATGAGGTCGATGAAGCGGATAATGACGAGCTGATCGCGGTGATCTCCGCCGCCGTTTACTCCATGTATGCTTCACCGAAGAATATTCGGATCAAAGGCATCCGCAAAGCGCCCTCCCGCTCCAACGCATGGCGCAATGCCGGTATTTCGGATAACGTCAGACCGTTCTGATTTGACAAACATCTTTGACATGCCTTGGGGCTTGTCGAGCTTTTCTTGCATCTATCATAGATCGGGCAGAAAACATGATGATCTGCCCGGGGAGGAACAACATGCAAATATTTCAAGGTTTTTTAGACGCGCTCAAGGGACTGTGGGAGTCTTCGGGCTTTATGCAGTTGACTTGGCAAAACTATGCGATGATCGGGATAGCCTGCGTGCTGTTGTACCTGGCTATCAAAAAGCAATATGAACCGCTTCTGCTGCTGCCGATCGCTTTCGGTATGCTGCTGGTCAACCTGTACCCCGACATCATGGGTGCGCCGCATATCAATCTGGTGGAGATCGCTTCGATAGACGATCCCGCCGCCAAAGGCCACGTGATACGGGAGATCGGCGGCAAGATCTTTTATGAGGATCCCACCTACGGCGGTCTGCTGTACTATCTGTATCAGGGCGTCAAGCTCGGTATCTATCCGCCGCTGATCTTTTTGGGTATCGGCTGTATGACCGACTTCGGCCCGCTGATCGCCAACCCGAAGAGCTTTATCCTCGGCGCCGCCGCCCAGATCGGTATCTTCATCACCTTTATCGGCGCGATCTTCTTGGGCTTTACCCCCGCGCAGTCCGGCGCGATCGGCATCATCGGCGGTGCGGACGGCCCTACGGCGATCTATGTCACCTCAAAATTAGCGCCCGAATTACTCGGCCCGATCGCGGTCGCGGCGTATTCCTACATGGCGTTGGTACCGATCATCCAGCCACCGATCATGAAACTGCTCACCACCAAGAAGGAGCGTGCGGTCGTGATGGATCAGCTCCGTCCCGTTTCCAAGCTCGAGAAGATCATCTTCCCGATCATCGTCGTCATCATCTGCGCGATCGTCCTGCCCTCCGCGGCTCCGCTGATCGGTATGCTGATGCTCGGCAACCTCTTTAAGGAGAGCGGTGTGGTCGAGCGTATCAGCAAGACGGCACAGAATGAGCTGATGAACATCATCACCATCTTCCTCGGCGTGACGGTCGGCGCTACCGCGACGGGTACCGTGTTCCTCACTCCGAAGACATTGGGCATCATCGCGCTCGGTCTGCTGGCGTTCTGTATGGGTACCGCGTGTGGTCTGCTGTTCGGCAAGCTGATGTATAAGTTCACCGGCGGCAAGGTCAATCCGCTGATCGGTTCGGCGGGCGTTTCGGCTGTCCCGATGGCGGCGCGTGTCGCCAACAAGGTCGGTCAGCAGGAAAATCCCGGCAACTTCCTGTTGATGCACGCGATGGGACCGAACGTCGCGGGCGTTATCGGTTCCGCGGTCGCGGCAGGTGTGCTGCTCAGTGTTCTGTAATTTCAATATGAAGATCAACAGCCTTTTTGCGACGCAGAAGGGCTGTTTTTTGATGGAGAAAAGAAGAGCGATTTTGTCAAATGGTCTTTACGAAAATGATCGAGTATTTGTTTATTATGTCAGAATAGAAAAATATCTTAACTTTTGTTCTGAAAAAGAATAATAAAGCGTTTCTTTGCGATATAATATAGAATGATTAAATAGGGAAGTATCCCTTTTTTGCTCAATACCTTTTTGACGGTAACCGGGCAAAGCTGCCGCGTTGCGGTAATACCATCCGACAGGAGGATTTTGATGAAAAAACAGATCACGATCGCTGATTTGCTAAAGATTTTTCTGCAGCATATCAAGTTGATTATTATTGTAACATTGTTGGGCGCGCTTTTGGCGTTCCTCTATGTTACGTATTTGGTGACGCCGATGTATTCTACCAGCGCGCTGATCCTGGTACAGAACGGCAATTCGTTTGAGAGCGATATCAATAAGGCGAACAACAGTTCACTGAGTGGTGAGAAGGTCAACACCAGTGATATCACCTCTTCGCAGATGCTGGCGAATACCTGCTCGACGCTGTTCACGGTCGACCCCGATATGAAGAGCATCATCAGCGGCGCCACGATCAATATCAGCGTGGTGGAGGATTCTTACTTTCTGAGGATCAGCTCGACCTCTTCCGACCCCCATACCGCCGCGAATATCGCGAATCTGGTCGCGAATACCGCGCCGCAGGTATTCAAAAAGTACTTCGGCGACGCCGGTAAGGTCGATACGGTAGAAGAAGCGAATGTTCCCTCGTCACCTTCCTCTCCCAATAAGCCGAGATATGTCCTGATCGGTCTGTTGGTCGGTTTGGTGCTGTCGCTGGTCATTTCCTTCCTGCTGGAGATCATCGATACCACCATCAAGCCCGGTGACGACCTCTACAAGATGTATGATATCCCCGTATTCGCGGAGATCGTAGACTTTGAAACGGAAGGCGGTGGCAAGAAGAGATGAAGCTGATCAACACGAATAAAGGCGACAAAGCCAATAAAAAAGGCACCAGTGCCGAAAAAGCGAAAAACGTCTTAACCTCCGACTCAAAATTCGCGATCGTTGAAGGTTATAAGATCGCCCGTACCAATCTGGTGTTCTCGCTCACCGCACAGAACAGCAACTGCGTTGCCGTTACCTCGTGGAGCAAGGGTGAAGGAAAAAGTACCGCGACCGTTAACCTGGCGATCTCCTTCGCGAAGATGGGCAAGCATGTGCTCCTGATCGATACCGACTTGCGTCGTCCGAACCTGCACAATCTGCTCAAGCTCAAGAACGATACCGGCGTGTCGGATATCATCGGTCAGTTCGGCGATTTTCAGACTGCCGTTCACCGCAACGCGGTCACCAATCTGGACGTCCTGACCTCCGGCGCGATCCCGCCCAACCCCTCCGAGCTGCTGGCTTCTCCGTATTTTGCCGAGCTGCTGAAGAAAGCAAAGGAAGAGTACGACTATGTGATCATGGATACGCCTCCTCTGGGCGTTGTTACCGATACGCTCCTGTTGAAGGACTATGTCGGCGGCTATGTCATGGTCGTCCGTGAGAGGATCACCAGCCACGGCGATATCGAGCGCGCCCTGCAAAGCGTCAAGCTCGCCGATACCAAGGTACTCGGCTTCCTCAAGGTCGGCTGTGAAATGCGCTCCAAGGGCTACGGCTACAACAAGTACAGATACCGTTACAACTACAATTACAACTATTATTACAAATATTGATCTCACACAGCTCTCTTGTCATCGGCAGGGGAGCTGTTTTTGTGAAGAGTGATGGAGTGATGGAGTGAGGAGTTAGGAGTGAGGAGTTAGGAGTGAGGAGTGAGGAATTGCAGGAAAATGAAACGTTTACTGTAGGGGAGGGGCTTGCTCCTCCCGTAACGATTCCAATAAATGCCGACTGCCGCGAAGCAAATCTCTGTTTCCGTAGGGACGACCACCGGTCGTCCGAGAATGCCGGGCGTATTTGCTATCGAAAACATTAGATAGGGGAGAAACGTTTCAGCCGTGCGGATGGTCAATGACCATCCCTACGGAAACAAGTATTTCCTTTTTACGTTTCTTTATCGATAACATCAATAAAACACAAACGTCTCTGCCGTGCGGTACGTCATGAATGCCGTACCCTACAAAACGCGCTTCACCTCAACGAGCATTACCTTTCAACCAACGCCCTGCCGCGGGAGCAGCAAGCCGCTCCCCTACAAATCCTCTGCAAAACTTATCGCAGGACATTGTTCCCCGTTGGGGAGCTGTCTTTGCCGCGACTTATCCGCAATTTGACAAATCCATGAGAATTGAATTGCATTTTTAATATGTATCGGTTGAGGACAGCGGACGCAAAACGAAACAAACTTGCAGGAATTTGATAAAAGGGTTGCAAAAGACGTCCGTTTGGTATATTATATAAGAGCATTGTTTGTAAAATTTGCAATCTCAGAGAGGGAAATGTGCAAGATGAAGTATCAAGATTATTCGAGAGAACAGCGTGACGCTGAGCTTTCAACCTTATGGGAAGAAATCAACAAAATCAAGGAAAAGAATATCAAGCTGAATATGGCGCGCGGTGTGCCCAGTCCCGATCAGCTCGATCTGTCCAGAAAGATGCTGGATATCCTGACTTCGGAATCGGACTGCTATGCCGAGGACGGCACCGACTGCTGTAATTACGGCGTGATGGACGGTATCCCCGAGTGCAAAAAGTTGATGGCGGACGTCATGGGCGTGACGCCCGACATGGTCATGGTAGGCGGCAACTCCTCGCTGAACATGATGTTTGACACCATTGCTTTGTTTATGACCCACCCCGTCACCGGCGGTACACCCGCATGGTCACTGGTGCCCGACCGCAAATTTCTCTGTCCCGTACCCGGCTATGACCGTCACTTCGGCGTGACCGAATATTTCGGTTTTCAGATGATCCCGGTGCCGATGGATGAAAACGGCCCCGATATGGAGCTGGTCGAGGAGCTGGTCAAGGATCCCACCGTCAAGGGTATGTGGTGCGTGCCGAAGTACTCAAATCCCTCGGGTATCTCTTACTCCGACGAGGTTGTTCGCCGTATCGCGGCGCTGCAGCCTGCCGCGGCGGATTTCCGCGTCATGTGGGACAATGCCTACTGCATCCACGATCTGACCGATGATCATGACGAGATCCTCAACATCTTTGAGGAATGTGAGAAAACCGGCAACATCGACATGCCGATCGAGTTCTGCTCGACCTCCAAGATCACCTTCCCGGGCTCCGGCGTAGCGGCTATGGCGGCTTCCGCAAACAATATGGCGGTCATCAAGGGTAAGTATAAATACCAGAACATCGGCTTTGATAAGCTGAATATGCTGCGTCATGTGCGCTTCTTCGGCGATTTCGAGGGCATGAAGGCGCATATGAAGAAGCACGCCGAGATCCTGCGTCCGCGCTTTGAGATCGTGCTCAATAAGCTCGGTGAGAACCTCGACGAGCTCGGCATCATCCGCTATAACCGTCCCCGCGGCGGCTACTTTGTCTGCGTGGATGTGCTCGACGGCACCGCGAAGCGTGTGGTGGAGCTGTGCAAGGAAGCGGGCGTCAATCTGACCGGCGCCGGCGCGACCTATCCCTACGGCAACGATCCGCACGACAGCAACATCCGTATCGCGCCGTCCTTCCCGAGCTTGGAGGATCTGGCAAGCGCAATGGACGTCTTCTGCCTGTGCGCCCGTATCGCCGCGCTCGAAAAGCTGAATGCGTAAAACTCAATCTAATACAAGACAGTGTCCGCGGTTTTCTGCGGGCGCTTTTTTTGGTGCCTTAAGGCGTGGAAATAAACCCCCGGTTCAACCGGGGGAAAATAAAAAAGCTGTGCAAAAGAAAAACCTCCAAGTATAATGGTAAGTGTTTG